>JAWSUQ010000415.1:0-2356 GCA_033549265.1 Bacillota bacterium | reverse complement strand
TGCTAGGTAGCAGGCATCGGCACCATATCTAATAGCAAATTCTAGCTTTTCCATATTACCTGCTGGAGCTAATAGTTCTGGTTTTTTCATTTGCTCTTCACCTCTTTATAGTAGCTTACTAGTACCCCATCGCCCATCGGCAGTAATGTGGACTTAAAATCCTCTCTGTTAAAAAGCTCTCTTAATAATGTTCGCAATCTAGTAATTAAAGTCTTTTGCCTTCTAGGAAAAATAGCATCCGGTACCACCCAGCCTTTATATAAGACGTTATCGGCCACCAGCAAACCGCCTGGTGCTAGTAATGGCAGGCACAGCTTAAAAAACTCTACGTATTGACCTTTAGCAGCATCGATAAAGATAAAGTCAAAGTTAGCCTTTAAATGGGCTAATTCAAGAGGAATTACCTCTCTAGCATCTCCAAGAAAGCTTGTTACAAACTGGTCATAACCAGCTCTGCTGATATTTTTTAATGCTCGCTGTCGCATCCTGTCCTGTAGCTCAATGGTGACTACTTGTCCATCAAAAGGCGCAACCGCCCCTGCAAAGCGAATGGTGGAGTAACCAATGGCGGTGCCTATTTCCAACACCTTTTTAGACTGATGGGTCATTATCAAGGTTTCTAAAAGCTGTGCTACCTCCGGCTGAATGATAGGTACTTTATCCCGCTCTGCTTCTTCCTCCAGCTCCTTTAATATACCTTGAGATTCAGGTATAAGTGCTCTCAAGTATTGAATCATTTCTTCAGAGTTAATCAATGAGTTTCCTCCCATCTACAGTAAAATGTGTGGCTCTAAGCTACCACACATTTCGTTAATACTATTATATCCAGATATCCTATTACCTACTGCGCAAATATTCTTGAACAGCTCGATTATGCTCAGTTAAGGTTTTGCTAAAGTGATGAGTCCCATCAGGCTTTAGCACATAGAAGTAAAATCCATGTTCCTCAGGTGTAACAGCTGCTTCGAAAGACTTTTCACCTGGGGCAGCAATTGGGCCTGGTGGAATTCCTGCATATTTGTAGGTGTTGTATGGGGAGTCAATTTCAAGATGTTGAAACAGTACTCGCTGGATATGCTCTCCATGAGCATAAATAACAGTGGCATCTATTTGTAATGGCATTCCTAGCTCAAGCCTGTTATAGATAACTCCGGCAATTTTAGGTCTATCTACATCAGCGCTGGCTTCCCTTTCAATAATTGAGGCAATAGTGACGTACTCCATAAGGCTTAATCCGCGTTCTTCAGCCCTTTTAACCATATCAGCGTCTACAACCTGCAAAAACCGATTGAGCATCATCTGAATAATATCCTGCTCTGTCATGTAGCTAGGAATATGGTAGGTATCGGGAAAAAGAAAGCCCTCAAACCTATTAGGCCCAGCTAACAGTTGATTCATATAGGGAAAATTGAATTCCCCTTCCTCCAGCAATGACCAAAACTTTTCTTCATTCACCATTCCTTTGTCAGATAAAACTCGGGCAATCTGTTTAAGGGTATAGCCCTCAGGAATAGTGAAAGGATAGGTTACTACATTACCAGATACTATAATATCCACTATTTCAGCTACAGACATGCTGTCATTAAAAGTATATTCACCGGCCTTCATTCTGCCATCAAAACCATTTACTCTTGTATAGATACGAAATGATACCTCATCCTTAATTAAACCATTTGCCAAGAGAATATTGGCTATTCGAACAGTAGAGGCCCCCGCTGGGATAGTAACTTTCTGGTCAACTCCAGTGATAGCTACCGGTTCTAATCCTTGTTGATAGTAATTATAGCCAAACCAGCCCGCTAGCGCTGCAGCAATTAGCATCAATCCTAATATTATAAAAACTATTTTCCATGTTTTTCGTGAAGGCTTTACCGTATCTGAAAGCGAATAGAAAATCATCTATTGGTAATTCCTTTCCTATAAAAAAATGATTAAATCTTTTATATTATACATTTTTTTTAAGGAATCGACAACTTTTTTTCTATAATTTGCTAATCTAGACTTTTTAATATCACTCTATTTTCGGCAGGGTAGGTGTCGGCAGAGATTAGTTCCTCAGAAACAACCTGGCCATTCTCTCTAATAATTCGTACTACCCGAGTCTTATAACCGGGTTTGCCTTCATTTTTCACAACCTCCTCCCCAGGTGTTAAGGTTTGATCCTCCTTTAATTCAGTTTTCATAGGAATTATCTCTTCAATAACTCTGTTTATCTCTACCTGTTTTTTATAGCTCTTATCCCCAAATATTCTCACCACCAAGTGGTCTTTATTAACCTGTGCTTTAATTAATATGTAACTAGAGGTATTGTTTTTAAACTTAAAATCTATATAATTGTCAACTACTGTAGCATCCA
>JAWSUQ010000414.1:0-2371 GCA_033549265.1 Bacillota bacterium | reverse complement strand
CTTCTTCGTTCCATTGATGATATACATCTGCACTTTTACAGGTAAAACAAGTTGCTCCTTTTCCTCTAGTTGTCAATTCAATATCTTCTAGCATATTAAAATGTTCTCGAGGCTCGCGATAGTCTTTAGCAAAGGCGTGACCCTCTAATAATATTGGTAGCAATGGCCACTCTATTGATTTTTGCGGTGTTTGGTCAACTTTTCCTATATAGCGGTAATCATCATAAATTAATTGATGGCACTGGCCACAGGTTCCTGGTGACACATCGACCTCTGGTGTTATTTGAGTAGGTGCACTTGCATGCTGATCAGCCCCTTCATGACAAGTTGCACATGGCACTGCATTATGAGGGCTATTAGCTACAGCTTGAGCTGTCGGACTATGACAGGCTTGGCAAGCTTCCTGGGCTAAAGCTTCATTGCTTGGAAAAAGAAATAAGGCTATAAAAAAGCACATTATCCATATCTTTCTCACTATACTACTCCCTCCTACTATGTTCTAATTTCAATCTCTGTTCATCTTTAGCGGATTAAACTTTTACGTCTTTATTATTAATAATTGCCCGAGAATTATACCTGCATATCAAAAAAAGACTTTCCCTAGCAAAGGAAAAGTCTTTAATAATTAAATTATATTGTAATACAGCTATACACTTTAAATAATAATTATACAGCTTGGCTTCTTTTACTTGGGGTCAATAAATAATCTACCCCTGATTCTTCAGGTATAAGTCTAGAAAGAGCTAAAGTAATTAAAATTGCCAATACCAGCCTAGATCCTACCAGCATTGTGGCACTAGCCCCTACTAGAACAAACAGCAAGGTGTCTTCTATTAATGCATGGGCCACAGCTAAAAATGAATTAACTAAAATAAGTTCTCTACTTGTCAGCCTGCCTTCTTTGGCATATTGAATTATTAGTCCCGCTCCAAAGGAAATACCAAATACGATACCAATAAAGAGTGTAAAGGATGCATCACTAGAAATTTTGAATATCCTCGTAACTGGATAGAAAACTTTATTTATATTGTCTAAAATATTTAGATCCTTAGCAAGCTCTAAAACAATCATTAGTGGAATCACTATTATAGCTATTGTATAGACGTTTTTCAAGCTCCCTGTTACACCTTCTTTGAGTACTTCTATAAGTAAATCCATTTCTTCACCACCAATTATAAAATTATGTTTAACACTACTCCAGCTATAATGGAAATTCCTATTCTCAATACTGTTATATAGAGTGGACTAACTCCAGTTTTAGCACCTACCGCTGATTCTACAGGCAAGCTATGGGATAAACTTAATATCACTGCTATTATTGTTATTTCTTTGGCGGTAAAGGACAATGACATAATTGCACCAATCGCTGCGTAGAGATTTAATACTTTTCCAAGCACCAAAACTAGTGATGCTTCTCCCGGAAGACCAATCATACCCATTACAGGCTCAAGTTTGTCAGCGATCCAGTCTATTATAAGGGTGTGTTGAAGAAATACTACAAAAATATATACTGGAACAATTACTTTACCTAGTTCCCAAGTTGTATTCAATCCATTTTTGGCGCCTCTTATCCAGGTCTCTCTAGTTACCACTTTCAAATCATCCCCCAAGTTGCTTATGTAAGCGAAATTACTTTCAATTAGAAAGGACAAATATACAAAAGCTAGGTAATTAAGCATTATGCTTAATACCTAGCTAAATATACATATAAATGGCTCCCCGAGCAGGACTCGAACCTGCAACCTACCGGTTAACAGCCGGTTGCTCCACCATTGAGCTATCGAGGAACATATGTCTGGCAGTGACCTACTCTTCCAGGACCCTGCGGTCCAAGTACCATCGGCGCTGAAGGACTTAACTGCTGTGTTCGGTATGGGAACAGGTGTGACCCCTTCGCTATAACCACCAGACGACTCAAGTTTAGAGATTTTATGGCAAAGCCATGAAAATCTTTATGCTGAGTTTACGATATTTTTTTAGAGAATCCTCATAGGTCTAAAAGAATGCATGCATTTTTTTAAGCCCAGGAAGGAATTTGTAAATTTAGCGAACCTTTTAGTGTAGGTTTTCTAAAATTTCTTAGCGCAGCTTCTGTCAAAACTCCGTCTGTCTGAGCGATAGCGAGTTTAGGAGTTTTAAGAAGCAAGCTTAGAAATTTTTAAACCGAAACGCTTCGGTGAACGGATTTACAAATTTTCTTCTATTCTCTGAAAACTAAACAGTGTAAGTTACTTTGCTTAAGTGAATTTAGGTCAAGTCCTCGACCTATTAGTACCGGTCAGCTGAAAGCATTGCTGCTCTTACACCTCCGGCCTATCTACCAGATCATCTCTCTGGGGTCTTACTAGCTTGCGCTATGGGAAATCTTATC
>JAWSUQ010000413.1:0-2390 GCA_033549265.1 Bacillota bacterium | reverse complement strand
GTTCAGGTTGATATTTTAGCAATAGGGGCTCATCCAGATGATGTGGAAATAGGCATGGGGGGTACTTTAGCAGTCCATATAGCTCAAGGAAAAAAAGCTGGAATTCTTGATCTGACAAAGGGAGAGATGGGTACAAATGGCACCCCGGAACAACGATTACGGGAGGGTGAAAAAGCTAAGGAAATTTTGGGCTGTTCCTTTAGAAAGAACTTAGGATTGCCTGATGGTTTTTTGGAACATACAAAGGAAAATGTAGCTAAGGTGGTAGAAGTCATTAGAACAACACAACCAAGCTTAGTTTTTGCCCCGTTTTACCAGGATAAGCACCCAGATCATGTGGCCTGTGGTAGAATTGTAGAGGAAGCGGTCTTTATAAGTGGGTTAAAAAAGTTTAGTATACATGTAAAAACCCATACCCCAAAGCAATTATTCTTCTTTATGGTAAATCCGCAGGTTAATCCTTCTATAATAGTTGATGTCAGCAATTGCTATGAAATTAAGAAAAAGGCAGTGTTAGCCCATGAAAGTCAATTTATCCTAACTGAAGGTAGCCAGATAACGGAGCTAAACAAGGAGAATGGATATCCGGAGCGGCTGGAGTTAAGAGACAAATATTTTGGGGTCCAAATTAACGCAGCCTACGGAGAGGGCTTTTATATTAAACAGTCTGTACCAATAAAAAATTTATTTGATATGTGGTCTATCAAATAGTATGAAAATAAACGAAGAGTTGATTGAATATGGTTATTTTCACAGAAGAGTCAATCGATTTGTGGCAGAGGTTTTAGTTGAGGATAATCTTCACCAAGTTCATGTGCCAAACTCCGGGAGGATGAAAGAACTATTAATAGAAGGTAATACTATAGCTTTAATAAAAAAAGCGGGAAACCATCGTAAGACAAAATATCAGTTAAGCTTTGTTAAAGCTGGAGATTGCTGGGTTAGCATTGATTCTATGCTTCCTAATAGGCTAATGGCTGCAGCTGTTAAAAATAAAAGCCTAGAGTTTTTTAAAGATTATTTCTTAGGAGCTACTGAGATAACTATTGGTAAAAGCAGATTAGATATGCTACTCTATCATGAGCACACCGGTAAGCGGCTGTTTGTGGAAAACAAGTCAGTAACGCTTGTAGAGAAAGGGGTTGCAAAATTTCCCGACGCTCCAACTGAACGGGGAACTAAACATCTAAAAGAATTAACTATGTTAGTTAAGGCAGGTGAAGAGGCCGCTGTAATATTTTTAGTACAGCGGAATGATGCTGAATTCTTTACTCCAAACGATGATACCGATGGTGTTTTTGGTGATGCATTGAGAAAGGCTGCTTTTTCAGGAGTAAAGGTTTGGGCGATTACTTGTGAAGTTAGTCCTAGAGAGGTAAAGATACACAAAGAGTTATTAGTAAAGCTGTAATACCAAAAAAATGGAGGTGGAGAAGCTTGGTTGAGGCTAAGGAATTCTTAAAGCATGTTCCAATATTTTCAGATCTGCCAGATGAAGACCTAGAAAGGATTAGTAAGATTACAATCTATCGTAAGTACAGAAAAGGCATGATAATTTTTATGGAGGGGGAGCCTGGGGATGAGCTTTATTTTGTTAAGGCCGGCAGGATAAAGTTATCAAAGCTGCTAGAAGATGGGCGAGAGCAAATTTTACACTTTGTGCAAAAAGGTGAAGTGTTTGCCGAAATATTATTATTTGATGGGGGTACCTTTCCTGCCACGTCTGAAGTAATGGAAGATGCTGAAATTGGTATTATTAGAAATAGTGATTTAGACCGATTGCTTCGAGATTGCCCTGATATAACTATAAAATTGCTGAAGGTAATGAGCAAGCGGTTGCGGCGAGCTCAATTACAAATTAGAGATCTTGCTCTTAAGGATACCTATGGCAGAATGGCAAGTACTATATTAAAATTAGCAAGTGAATATGGCAAGGAAGAAAGGAACCAACTTGAGATTGATTTTTCTCTAAGTCAACAGGAATTAGCTAATCTAATTGGATCTTCAAGAGAAACGGTAGCAAGGATTCTTAGTGACTTTAAGAAGCAAAAGCTATTGACCGTCAATAGACAGAAAATAACTATCTTAAATTTACAGGGTTTGAAGGACTGGAGTACTCGATAAGTATATCAAAGGTGTGATATAGAACACTGCTAATTATCTTGCAATTCAGTATAATTATATTAAAATGTTAAAGGAGCGAGCAAATATGACTATAAATATTGCAGTAGCAGGAAAAGGTGGAACTGGGAAGACTACCTTTACAGCTTTATTGTTACGTCAGTTGGTGAAGGACGGTAAAGGCACTGTATTAGCTGTAGATGCCGATCCTAATGCAAACCTAAACGAAGCATTGGGACTTGAGGTAGAAATGTGTATCTCTGATATGC
>JAWSUQ010000412.1:0-2419 GCA_033549265.1 Bacillota bacterium | reverse complement strand
GTAAACTTAGTCCATAATTGATAAATCAAAGAAAAAAAATAAGGGCTATTTAGCCCTTATTCCACTGCAATTATGTAATAATATAATTTTTGTTCACCGCTATGAAGTTCTATTTCTTGCTGGGGGAAAATCTCCCCTAAGTTTGCCACCAGCTTTTCTGCATCCTGCTTTTGTACATCTTCACCATAAAATAAAGTTATTAGTTCACTTTCCTCAGAAATCATATTTTTAAGCATATCTACAAGCACAGTTTCTATCTGATCTCCTGTTACAGATATTTCATTGTCAATCAATCCTAGTATTTGGCCAGCTTTTATTTCTAACTGATTATATTGAGAATCCCGTATGGCATAGGTGATTTCTCCAGTTATAACGTTTTCTATATTATCGGTCATGTTAGCTACTAATTTTTCAAATTCTGTTTCACCATCATAGACTAATAGTGCCGCTAATGCTTGCGGGAAGGTCTTGGTAGGAATAATTGCTATTTCTTTATTTTCGCATAGCTCCCTAGCCTGCTTAGCTGCTAAGATTATATTGCTGTTATTAGGTAATATAATGATTTTTTTGGCAGGAACCTGCTCAATGGCGGCTAAGAGATCCTCTGTACTAGGGTTCATTGTCTGCCCACCTGTTACAACATTATCAACGCCCATGCTCTTTAGCAGCTCAACTAGTCCAGCTCCTGCAGCCACAGCAACAACCCCTATTTCCTTTTCTTCTGTATTTGCCTTGCCTGGTTCGCTGTTAGCAGTAATTCCTTTGTTTTGATCTACCATATTATTTATATTAATATGATGAAGCTCTCCATATTCCATACATTTTTCCAGTACGTAACCTGGACGGTTCGTATGGATATGTACTTTGACAAGCTCATCAGTACCTACTACTAATAAACTATCGCCCCAATCATCAAGCTCATTTGTTATTATGTTAATTTTAATATCTTGCCCCGATATTAAAAATTCTGTGCAGTAGCGAAAATTTATATCTGAGGCCTCAAGATTATGATCGTCTATGAAATGTTCTTCAACTTGTGCAATCTCATAAGTCATGTCGCCTGTTAAGGCTTTCAACCCACCTTCTAAAATAACTAATAAACCTTTCCCTCCCGCATCTACTACACCTGCTTGTTTTAGCACAGGTAATTGCTCAGGAGTTAGGGCTAAGGCTTTAGCCCCAGCAATCAAAGCATTATTTAACACTTCAATAATATCGTCAGAGTCTCTGGCAGCTTTTAAGGCTTCTTTGGCACAAGCCTTTGAAACTGTTAAAATTGTTCCTTCTACAGGCTTCATGACTGCTTTATAAGCAGTATCCACTCCACATTGCATAGCTTCTGCAAAGTGCTGTGCTGAAGCTTCTTGATGCCTACTTAAGCTCTGCCCAATGCCACGAAAAATCTGTGATAATATAACACCCGAATTTCCTCGTGCCCCCATTAACGAACCCTTGGATAAGGCAGTAGCTACAGATCCTAGGCTTATATCCGTAATTTGTTCAATTTCCCTTGTAGCTGATTGGACAGTTAAAAACATATTTGTGCCCGTATCCCCATCTGGAACAGGAAATACATTAAGAGCATCAACTTGTGCTTTGTTGGCCTTTAAGTTATTATATCCGCCTATTACAAAGTCACGAAAATTTGATCCGCTAAGTGCTGTGACTTTCACAATCTTTCCCCCTTACTCAGTAACCCTGACACCTTGGACTATTACATTTACAGACTCTACATCTAACCCAGTTAATGACTCTACTGAATATTTTACCTGGTCCATTACATTACTAGCAACCTGAGATATTTTAGTTCCATAACCTACTATTATGTAAAGATCTATTACAAGTCTATTTCCCTCTGTCTTGACCACAACTCCTTTTTGCAAAGCTTCTTTCCCTAGTAGATCAGCAACTCCTTCTGTTATTTTTTTTCTAGCCATGCCAACTAAACCATAGCATTGAATGGCAGCATGCCCAGCAATACGACCAATAACGTCTTGAGATATTAAAATTTTTCCCATACTATTTTCAGTAACATTACCCATAAATACCCTCCTCTTTGTTGAAAGTATTTTATTATAATCATTTTCGACAAATATTTTAAATTATCCTTTTTCTAATTTATCCTTTTAAATATTATTATATATTTTATAGTATGTTATCAATACCAGTTTAATTAATTATTTTATTTTTTCGCTTTCAACTATTCCCAAATAATTAACTTGCATATAACTCTTCTTTTTGATACAATTACAAAAGAGTCTGTATAGGTTACTGAGGAGGTGGAAAATATGGCACGCAAATGCGAAATTTGTGGTAAAGGTGTAACTGTAGGTATTCAGCTAAGCCACTCACATATTAGAAATAAGAGAACATGGGCCCCAAATCTACAAAAGGTTAAGGCCATTGTAGATGGTTCACC
>JAWSUQ010000411.1:0-2422 GCA_033549265.1 Bacillota bacterium | reverse complement strand
CTTTTTGTATACCCTATGGCTGAATGGAAAATCCTTGAGCAAAAGCTAAAGTCACTTCCTTTTACAAAAGCTGATGCCAGAGCCTTTGTGCGTTTTTTCTTTTCTGGAGCTACCGAATGTGAATTAGATAAACAGGGAAGAATTTTACTACCACAAAATCTAAGAGACTACGCCGGATTAGATAAAGATGTAGTGGTGATAGGCGTTTCCGCTCGAGTAGAAATATGGAGTAAAGATAAGTGGGACAATTATAGCTTAGAAGCGGAATCAGCCTATAGCGAGATTGCGGAAAAAATTGTAGATTTAGATCTTGGATGAGAAGGAGAGTCAAAATGAGCTTTGTTCACATACCAGTATTATTAGAGCAAGCTGTGGCCCTGCTAGCAGTGAAAAAAAATGGTATCTATGTAGACTGTACTTTAGGTGGCGGAGGACATAGCAACTACATACTTAATAAACTTGAAGGAACGGGGCAGCTATATTCCTTTGATCAAGATATCAGAGCCATAAGTAATGCTAAGGAAAAATTTGCTGCTGTTAAAAATATTACAATAGTCCACAGTAACTTTGAAAATCTAGTTTCGAAATTAGCGGAGTTAAATGTAGCTGAAATAGATGGTGTTCTTTATGACTTAGGAGTTTCTTCTCCACAGCTAGACGAGGGGGAAAGAGGGTTTAGCTATCAACAGGATGCACAGTTAGATATGAGAATGGATAAAAACATCAAAATCACTGCTCAACAAGTAGTTAATGGGTTAGAGGAAAGTGAATTAAGCCATATATTTTGGCAATACGGTGAAGAGCGGTGGGCTAAACGGGTAGCTCAATTTATTGTGGCAGAAAGAAAGAATAAACAGATAATTACTACCGGTGAATTAGTTACCATAATAAAAAAAGCTATACCTAAAGCGGCAAGAAAGGAAGGACCTCATCCAGCTAAGCGTGTATTTCAAGCATTGCGAATCTATGTAAATAGAGAGTTGGAGGTTTTGGAAAAAAGCTTAGAACAAGCAATTTCTCTGCTGAAGCCTGGAGGAAGGCTAAGTGTAATAACCTTTCATTCTTTGGAGGATAGAATTGTTAAGCAATTTATCAAAGAAAAAGCAACAGGATGCAAGTGTCCGCCCCATCTTCCTATGTGTGTCTGTGGACAAGAACCAGTAGTGAAGAATTTAACTAAGAAAGCTATAGAGGCTACTGCAGAAGAGATTGAGGTAAACCCTAGAGCAAGAAGCGCAAAGCTTAGGGGATGTGAAAAGTATTAGAAGTTCTAAATATTAAGGAGGTTGAATAATCTTGATATTAGCCCAGGAGAAATATGCGGTTAATCACTCTAAACAAATAAAAGGTGTTAGTACTAATAAACAAAAGCAAGTTAAAAGGCCAATTATTAAGTATGTATTAGTTGGCTTAGTGCTATGTGCCTTTTCCCTGGGTATCCTATTAACGGCTCAATATGCTAAAATTGCTGCAGCTGGCTTTGAGATTATTCAATTAAAACAAGACATAGCAGCATTAGAGACATCAAACGAACGACTTTATTTAGAATTGCTACAGAAGCAATCTCTAAATAGAATTGAAGCAATTGCAACCGCTGAACTAGGAATGATATATCTAAATCCCAGTGAAAAGCAGCAATTAGCTTTAGCTCATAACACAGATCAGGATTTTCAGCCTTGGTTTATCGAAGAAAAATATGCTAATACCAATATGATTTTAGTAGAACAAAATGTAACAAAGATTAACCCCATCATTCAAGCAATAACTCAGGTGATAGGTCTAAGGTAACAAGCCAAAGGGGGTGGCTCTAGTTAATACTAATGTTGTTTATCGTAAAAGAATTGCACTGATTTTTATATTTACACTGTTGATCTTTTTTGGACTAACCGGGAGACTATTTTGGCTGCAAATTGTTAAAGGTGAAGAGCTTCAACAAAGAGCAGAAAATAATAGAATGCGAGATATCGAGATTAAAGCCAAAAGAGGTACTATATATGACCGAAATGGCAAAGAGCTAGCTATTAGTATTAGCGCTGATACAGTAATTGCTATACCGCCGCAGGTACGGAATTCAAAAAGGGCAGAAGAAATAGCACGGCAGCTGGCAGAGATACTAGAGTTAGATTATGAAAAAGTATTAGACAGAATAACGAAGCAGTCTGCTTTTGAATACGTAATGCGAAAAATTGAATTTGAGAAAGCAGTTATGATTAAAGAACTGGATCTTCCAGGGATAGCTATCATCGAGGAAAATCAAAGATTTTTTCCTAAAGGTGACTTAGGAGCTCATATACTTGGGTTTGCCGGTATTGACAATCAAGGATTAGAAGGTATTGAGGTAACCTATGAAGCAGAGCTGAAAGGGATTCCAGGAAGAATTAGAGTTGAATATGATGCAGGAGGTCGAGAGATACCTCATGCC
>JAWSUQ010000410.1:0-2429 GCA_033549265.1 Bacillota bacterium | reverse complement strand
AGTTGAACATGAATTCTTCAATCACAACAACAAATTTGCTGTATTAGAGCTACCAGAAGCTATATTAACACAGATGCGCAATGATCAGAGAGCATCTGTGCTTAAATTGTATGAGAGAGTAGAAAAGCTACGTAGCTCCCTTTTAAAAGAGCAACAAAGGCTTGAACATATTTTTCGATATGAAAAAAAATATTGGCAGCAAGGCTGTCCAGTAGTAGTTGGTGTGGATGAAGCTGGACGAGGACCATTAGCAGGTCCAGTAGTTGCTGCTGTAGTGATTTTTAGTAAGGCTGAAATTATTTTTGGGCTGAATGATTCAAAAAAAGTTAGTGAGAGCAATCGATACAAATTGGAAAATGAAATAAAGGAAAAAGCTGTTGAGTGGCAATTAGGTATTGTTGATAATGATATTATTGATAGTATTAATATTAGAAATGCTACTTTTTTAGCCATGCAGCGAGCTATTGAGAAACTGACAATAAAACCAGATATGATATTAGTAGATGGATTTGAGATATCTAATCTAAAATATAACCAACTGGCCATAGTAAAAGGAGATCAACATTCTGCTAGCATTGCTGCTGCTTCAATTTTAGCAAAATGCACTAGAGACCGTTTGATGGTTGAATAT
The DNA here is from genome assembly GCA_033549265.1 of Bacillota bacterium. Classification (GTDB taxonomy): domain Bacteria; phylum Bacillota; class Desulfitisporia; order Desulfitisporales; family JAWSUQ01; genus JAWSUQ01. Next base: position 1,798 of record JAWSUQ010000410.1, on the reverse strand, counting down.
GATGATGAATATCCCCAGTATTCTTTTGCGGTTCATAAAGGTTATGGAACTAGGCTACACTATGAGCAGCTTACTAAACACGGGGCTTCTCCCATTCATCGTAAGACTTTTTTGGAATGAGGTGTAGGTTTGAAATTAGAGCTTCTTTCTGCCCACCTGCTTTATAAAGGAGATTTGTCTCATAATAATTGGCTTAGAACAGGACAATTTATCAATGCTAAAGTTCTAGCTGTAGATAAGAATATGGTTCAGCTAAGAATTGAGGGACAGGTATTAAATGTGCAATTAACCTCTGATTTAGATGATATTATACCAGGAAAGACAATCCTACTTCAGGTTGAAGAGCTACAGGAGGATAAAGTATCTTTAAAAAGGGTACTTACCAACACTGATTTGACCGCTAATTTAAAAGAAGATATTTTTCAAAAGATTGGTGTTAAGAATAACGAAGTTAATAAGGTGATATTGCGTTTTTTAATGCAACACGGAATAGAAGCAACTGCTCAGAAGTTTTTTCAAATAGAGGAAGCAATAAAAAAATTAGGTGAGAACAATGAAAAAGCTGTACTGGCAGCTGTTGTTGCGTCAAAAATGCAATTGAGTCACAGCAATGAGGCTAATAGGGCTTTATTTTCTTTGTTTGATAAAGGAATTCAGTTCCTTAATATCTTAGAAAAAGTAGAACTGTGGATTAATTCTGTGTTAGTTAAAGCTAACCCTAAAGCTGCAGAAGATTTGCTTTCTTTAATTAGTTTAGTTAAAGAAACCTTTTCGTTAAAGGGTAATAATAACATTATCCAGCTTGTCAAAAACATACTGACTACACCTGAAAAAATCTTATCATCAGATAGTCAGCAGTTGTCAATAGAACAACGCAAAGAAATAGATAATAACTTATTAGTTAAAATAGACCTAATGATTAAGGGGCTAAATGAAGCAACGAAAGGTCGCAGTAATGAATTTCAAGAGGCCCAGTCAGCCCTTGAGCAGGTTAAGCTTCTAAAACAAATTGTATTGGGAAATGTTCTGATAAGTGATATGGAGCACATTCAGTATCACACTGTTATACCCTTTTACTACAACAGCCACCGAGGATATCTGAAAATCTTTAAAAGAAAGCAAAAACAGACAAAAAAAGAGGCAGATGATGGTGTAAGGCTAGAGTTGGCAATTGACCATAATAAAATTGGTAAAGTAAAATTAAAGTTGCATGTAAAACATCAGCAGGTTTTTGCGGAGATAGGATTGGAAACAAAGCTGGGGAAAGAGCTGGTGGAAAGCAAGATTAGCTTGTTAGCCGATAGGTTGTACGTATTAGGGTATAGCTTGATAGTCTCTGATATTAACCTATTAAACGATTCGAAGGTTAACAATGAGGGCCTTCATGAAATAACTTCATTTGATGCTATTAACTATCCGGGAATAGATATTACTATTTAAGGAGTTGTTATGAAGAAAAAAGCGGTAGCTTTAGTATATGATCATAAAGAAAATTCTGCTCCTGAGATTTTGGCTAAAGGTAACAACCAAATTGCAGACAAGATAATTGCCTTGGCAAAGGAGCACAATATACCAATATGCAGCAATCCATTATTAGTAGAACAGCTGGCGGAACTGGATATCGGTCAGGTAATTCCTGAAGAACTTTATCAAGTTGTGGCAGAAATATTAATCTTTATTGATAGGCTTTTCAATCCATGCAATCACACTATCTTTTAAGGTTTTCTCTCCAGCGTATAAACCTTTACCCTCAAGGACTTTTTTTATACTATCTTGAACAAGCATAAGCAAATCCCTG
>JAWSUQ010000409.1:0-2459 GCA_033549265.1 Bacillota bacterium | reverse complement strand
AGAAGGGCTCACTATATTGGGTTTTAGATAAGACTATTACTGCCATGGGCTCACGCTTATTACGCCGCTGGATTAATCAGCCCCTATTAGATATTACAGAAATAAACAATAGACAGGCTGCAGTAACGGAATTAGTTGATAACTATACTATTAATTTAAAACTACGAGATCTATTAAAAAAAGTATACGATCTAGAAAGAATCGTTAGTAAATTAAACACAGGTAACGCCTTACCGGCAGATATGCTATCCTTGAAGAATTCCTTAAGAGTAATTCCTGAGATAAAAAATGTACTGGCAGGTTTTCAAGGCATGCTTTCAGAAGTGGAGCTTGGCATGGACAAGCATGAAAAAATCGTAAATTTAATAGAGGATGCAATTAATCCTGAAGCCACTTATAGCATGAAAAGTGGTGCTATCATAAAATCAGGTTATTCTCCAGAAATAGATGAGCTCAGACAGATCTCTAGTGATTCAAAGAAATGGCTGTTAAATCTAGAATTAAAGGAAAAAGAAAAAACAGGAATAAAAACATTAAAAATAGGCTTCAATAAAATTTTTGGTTATTATTTTGAAGTTACTAAAGCTAATATAGATTTAGTTCCTAGCTATTTTCAAAGAAAGCAAACTTTGGCTAATGCGGAAAGATATGTTATTGACGAGTTAAAAGAATTTGAAGAAAAAATACTAGGAGCAGAAGAACGTTTAAGTCGACTAGAACAAGAATTATTTGGCCAAATCAAAAGAACTATTATTGAACATAATTCCAAAATTCAGCAAACAGCAGCTGCTATTGCTCAAATGGATGTTATTACAAATCTTGCTTTTATTGCAGTTCATAATAAATACTGCAAACCTGTTATTAATTCATCAAATAGAATTAAGATAGACGGAGCCCGTCACCCTGTGATTGAGAGATTGCAAGATAATTTTGTGGCTAATAATATTGACATCAATAATGAACACCATATGATTCATATTATCACTGGGCCTAATATGGCTGGAAAATCAACCTTTGCCAGAACCGTAGCCCTAATTACTTTATTAGCTCAAATTGGGAGCTATATCCCAGCTGACTCTGGGGAAATAGGCGTAGTTGATAAAATTTTTGCAAGAGTTGGCGCAAATGATGATTTGTCTACTGGTCAAAGTACTTTTATGGTGGAAATGAATGAAGTAGCCTATATATTAAAAAATGCTACCAGCAGAAGTTTAATTATCTTAGATGAGGTAGGAAGAGGTACCAGTACCTATGATGGCCTAAGTATAGCTTGGTCTATTACTGTTTATCTCCATGATATTATCAAAGCCAAGACTATTTTTACTACGCATTACCATGAACTGACAGTTTTAGAAAACTTGCTGGACAAAGTAAAAAACTATCATGTGTTAGTTAATGAGGTAGAAGATAATATTACATTTCTGCATAAAATAGCAGCAGGTTCAACCAATAAGAGCTATGGAATTCATGTTGCAGAGCTAGCTGGGTTGCCTAAGCATTTGCTTAGTAATGCTAAGCAAATATTAAAAAACCTTGAAAAGCCTGATATGGGTGCTGCGGAATTAATAGCAGTTACCTCAGAGTTAGAACAATATTGCTTATCAGAGGATACAACCGTCAACCATGAAAATTTAGTTCCAACACCCTATAATAAATTATTTCAAGATATTTGCAACGACCTAAAATCAATCGATATAAACAGTATGAGCCCGATTAAGGCTTTGAATTATTTGGCGGCTTTAAAAGAAAAGCTATCCACGGTAGAGGATGATGATTGTGAGTAATCAGAACATTATTAAGGTTTTGGATAAGTTAACAGCCAATCAAATTGCTGCTGGGGAGGTTATAGAGACGCCCAGCTCAGTAGTAAAAGAATTAGTAGAAAATTCTATTGATGCTGGTAGTACCCAAATCATCATCAAGGCTGATAGAGGTGGTATTGACAGAATAACTGTTCAAGACAATGGCTTCGGCATGAGCAAAAGTGATTTGGCTTTAGCTTTTGAGAGGCATGCTACTAGTAAAATTAGTACTGCTAAAGACTTAGATTTTATCTATAGCTTGGGTTTTAGAGGTGAAGCACTCCCTAGTATTGCTTCAGTATCAAAGGTTGAAGCAACGTCAAAAACAAGTGATAGTATGCTAGGCTGGCAGCTTTGCTTAGAAGATGGTGTTCAAAAATCCTTTAAGGAGGTAGGGTGTAATACTGGCACCACCATAATAATCAATGATTTATTTTACAATACACCCGCCAGAAAAAAGTATCTTAAAAGCCCCCTTAGTGAGATGTCTAGTATTACTAATATTGTTTCAAAGTTAGCCCTAGCATTTCCTCATATCTCATTTAGTTTAATTAGTAATGGTATACCTGTCATTGCTACTCCTGGCAATGACAGCTTAATAGATGTTATTGTTAGCTTATGGGGTTTAGAAATAGAAAAAAACCTCATGCAAATATC
>JAWSUQ010000408.1:0-2464 GCA_033549265.1 Bacillota bacterium | reverse complement strand
AAGGGGTTGAACCTTTTGGCAAAAATAGCGAGTCAAAAAAAAGGGGCCTTAACCGTTGGCACCAGGTTGAATTTTGATTTACAGCAGTTTGTGTGGTTAGGCGTATTAATGATGGTGTTTTATCCACCTTTTGCTCGGGGTTTGTTTTTTTCAGCGGAGTGGCTGATTGCCCAACTAATAATCGGCATAATACTTATATTTTATGGGGTGGATCTTTTTTTCAAACAAGACTTAATACCTATAAAAGCTCCGTTAACCTTGCCAGTTTTAGGTTTAACATTAGCATATTTGATGTCGGTTTTTGTGGCGGTAAATCTAAATGAAGCAATGACCGGCTTTATCCAGATGGCTACATATTTTCTTTTTTATCTAATGGTTTTTCACCTGATAAAGTCAAAGAAGAATATAGATACCATCTTAATGGCCATATTTTTTAGCGGTATTGGGGTGGCCCTAATTGGCATGGGCAGTGCAGTAGGGATAATGGACTATCCCGGAGCCTTTGCGGGGCGCCGGATTAACTCTACCTTTCAATATCCCAATACTTTAGCTATTTATCTCTTAGTTACTTGGCTAGTGGGCCTTTATCTGTGGGGCAATACCAAAAATATGGTGATGAAGGTGTTCTATGGCACCGGCATATTTTTGGCTATTACAGTGATTATGGGAGCCCAATCCAGAGGAGTATATCTAATTATTCCAATAGCAATTGTCTTTTGGCTGGTTGGTTTGCCCAGAGCTAAGTTCTGGGAAGGAGTATACTATACAATATTTACTGCCGGCACTTCTTTGATGATTGGCCGGATGTTGATACCTGCCCTCATTGCTAAAAATGAACTGACCGCTTTTAAATGGGTAGTGCTAGGGTTGGCTATTACTGCTGTTGGCGTTGCTATTTTTCATTGGGGGCCCTTTCTCCTAGACAAATACCGGGTGCAGGAAAAATACCGGCAGCTGATGGCCATCGGTGGGGTTATCTATTTTATTCTGATGGGCTTTATCTACTACAGTTATGCTGTGAAGGTGGTTCCTGACATCTCCCGGCAACTGGCACCCACTGATGTGGTAAAAAGGGTAGAGACTATTAGTACAGAAGCCGGCAGCGTGGTTGGAAGAATAAATTATTATGAAGATGCCTGGCTGATGATAAAGGACAACATGTGGCTGGGAACCGGTGGGGGAGGCTGGGAAAGCCTTTATCACCAGTACAAGCCCCTTAACTATTTTTCCACAGAGGTACATAATCACTTTCTGCAGGTGTGGATTGAAGCGGGATTGCTTGGCTTTCTCTTCTTTGCAGGCTGCTTTCTGATCCTAGCCATAGTGATAGGGTCAAAATGGAAAAAAAGATCTGAGCTAGACCATTGGCCTGCCTTATGGACAATATTGATTGCGGCATGGGCCCTTGGGGGACATAGTATTATTGAGTTTAACCTATCCCTGCCGGCGGTGGCCCTTACCCTGTGGACCCTATTTGCCTTAGGGCAAGCAGGTGCAAACCTGAGGGAAGATGCTGAAAAGCAGGAAGCCGTCAAGCAGGAGCGAAAGCTGCCTCTGTCAGTTGGACAGAGTGCCATTATTCTTGTTTTAGCTATTGCCTTAGTGTATAACGGGTATAACTTTTATCAAGCTGGGATATTTGGCGCTAAAGGCGCTGAAGCCATTAAAGCCAAGGAGTACAGGGAGGCTATCGTTGCCTTAGAAAATGCGCACCGGTTAAATCCCATCAATGGTGCCTACACTGCTGACCTGGCTCAGGTATTTATGCTGCTGGCGGTTAATACAGAGGATAGAGCATTGGCAGATACTGCTCGTTATTATGCCGACAAAACTAGGCAGCTAGAGCCGTATAACTATAGTATTCGAGGTGTATTGGGCACAACCCATTTTTATCTGGGGGATTTGGTCAACTATGCTGATGAGATGAAAGCTCTGCGGGATATTAATCCCATGGAGATAGCTAACTGGGAGCATTATGCCATGGCCTTGCTAACCTCTGCTCGCTACTATCTGGAAAAAGGTGATTACTCTGTAGGCATGGAGCAAGCCACCAAAGCTGTCAATCTCTATGAGGAAGCAATAGCTTACCAAGAGAAAATAACAGCCAGAGAAGGAAAGTTTGCTGTATCAGATAAGCTGTACTTGACTAAAGGACAAGGGGCCTTTTTGCTAGGTGACTATCAGCTGGCTCAGTCAGTTTTGTCGGAGCTGAAAGAAGTACAGGAGCATCAGTTAGCTGCTGAGACCTGGTATGCTGCTGCTATGCTCATGGTAGATGAAGAAGAAGCCCATCAGCTAAAGCAGGGCCTTGACCCACAGCTGGTGGAAGAAATAGAAAAGCTAGTAGCTTTGAAACAAATTTAAGGAGGAAAAGAATGAATCAGGAGAATAACAACGAGGCGTTCCAGGAAATTGACTTGCGGGAGCTACTAGGAATTATCTTTAAGTGGAAATGGCTGATAAC
>JAWSUQ010000407.1:0-2482 GCA_033549265.1 Bacillota bacterium | reverse complement strand
CTTCATTCTTGCCGCAAAACCTTTTACCAGTCCTAGTTTTTCTTCCTTCATCACATGGGACATGTCACTAAGTACTATTTTTTTAACCTTAATGTTATGTTCAGATGCATATCTGGTAAGGGCAACCTCCACACCGAATCTAGTTACATCTAAATTTGACATCTGTAATAACAAGCTTTTTTTAAGGGCCCTCTGGCCAGAAAGATATGGTGCAATTACTTGGGCTAGGTCTGTTGCTAATCTACCATGATCAAATATTCCCACAGTCATATCTACCTCATCTGTAATAACTGGCAATAGCAAATCTTTAATATGACTAGCTGTTAAGCCAATTAAGTCAGCATCTAAAAATAAAATCACATCGCCATCAGTGTTATTGACCCCTGTCATCATGGCACCGCCCTTACCAATATTTTCAGGCAAGTCAATCACTTTTGCTCCTGCTATATTAGCTAAAAAGGCAGTTTTGTCTACTGATCCGTCACTAACAACAATTACTTCATCAATTATTTCTACAGCTTTACAGGCTTTAACTACCTCAGTGATGGTTTTTTCCTCATTATTTGCTGGAATTATTGTAACTACCTTCATTAGATTCCCCCCTAATCTTTGGGATAAACTGGTTGAAGCAGGTCTAGCTCTTGATTTATTTTTGTATTGATCCAATCTATTGCCTCATCAATATTCACTGTAAATTCTTCTTTTGTTCTTCTAAGCTTTATCTCAAGATTGTTGTTGGCTAAAGTTTTAGGGCCAATTGTGACACGAATTGGATAGCCAATTAAGTCAGCGTCTTTAAATTTAACTCCCGCTCTCTCATTTCGGTCGTCTATTATTACTTCTATACCGAGTTTCATCAGATCTTGATAGATATTTAAACTTGCTTTTTCCGTATTTTCATCTTTGACGTTGACAGGTATAATTATTACTTGATAAGGAGCAATTGAAATAGGCCACTTTATGCCGTCTTCGTCGTAATTTTGTTCTATTGCTGCAGCCATTGTACGACTAACACCAATACCATAGCAACCCATAATCATCGGTTTTTCCTTTCCATTCTCGTCTAGAAACTTACAGTTTAGGGCATCACTATATTTTGTTCCCAGTTTGAAAATTTGACCAACCTCTATTCCTTGAGCCATAGATAAAGGCTCCCCACATTTGGGACAAGGCTCCCCTCCCTCAGCCATACGCAAGTCTGCTAATTCATGAATAGAAAAATCCCGATCCTTTATAGCATTAATATAGTGAAAATCAGGCTTATTGCCTCCAACCACCATACTACTCATTTGGGCTATTTCATGGTCAGCATAAATCTTAACTTTTAGACCTACTGGACCGATGAATCCTACCTCAACCCCTAATTTTTCTTTAACTATTGCTGGATTAGCTAGTTCAAGGCTAGTGCAACCTAACAGATTATATAGTTTTACTTCGTTGAGCTCTCGATCGCCTCTGACCATGACAGCTATTAGCTCATTGTCGCCTTCATAGGCTACTTCATATACTAATGTCTTAACAGTTCTAAAGGCTGGAACTTGAAGGAAATTCACCAACTGATCAATAGTATGGACATCAGGTGTACTTACAAGCGCCAATACTTTATCTTCTGCATGGTCTTCGTTGCTGTTAATTGGCTGACAAGGAGCCTTTTCAATATTTGCAGCATAATCGCAAACCTGGCAGTAGACAATAGTAGCTTCACCACTATCGGCCATGACCATAAATTCATGGGTACTACTACCCCCGATAGCTCCCGAATCAGCTTCTACCGCCCTAAAATCTAATCCACAACGTTGAAAGACGTTTATATAAGCTTGTCTCATTTTTTCATAGCTTGCTGCTAAGCCTTCTTCATCTTTGTCAAATGAATATAAATCCTTCATAATAAATTCTCTGCCTCGCATCAAGCCAAACCTAGGTCTTCTTTCATCTCTATATTTATTCTGAATTTGATACAGCAATAGGGGAAGCTGTTTATAAGAGTTTACATCTCCTCTTACTAAATCAGTGATAATTTCTTCATGGGTGGGTCCTAAACAAAAGTCCCTCTGGTGCCTGTCCTTTAAACGAAACATTTCATCTCCATATACATGCCATCTTCCCGTTTCTAACCAGAGTTCTGCTGGTTGCATAATTGGCAGCATTACTTCTTGTCCACCAAATTTATTCATTTCATCCCTAACTATCTGGCTTATCTTTGATATAACCTTATATCCTAAGGGTAGATAAGAATAAATTCCCGCAGCGCTTTTGCGCAACAGTCCAGCTCTTAGCAACAATTGATGGCTAATAATTTCTGCTTCTGCAGGAGTTTGCCTTAAGGTTGGTATTATTGTATTTGATATTCGCATTTTTTCAGCTCCTCATTAACTTCTATAAGTTGTTTAATTCTTTAATAAATTCCTCCATCAGCTTTGCTTCTGGAACTTTTTTCACTATCTCACCCTTTTTAAATATGAGACCTTGACCTTTACCCCCA
>JAWSUQ010000406.1:0-2497 GCA_033549265.1 Bacillota bacterium | reverse complement strand
GGGTATACAAAAAGACAATTATCTAGCCCTTTAGTAACGACGAACTGTTCTCCAAGGCCATCTCGAAATTTCGCTGGTATTATTAAGCGCCCCTTGCCATCCACCGCATGCTGAAATTCCCCCATGAACAACGCCATCACCCCATTTCAGTGGTCTATTTACCCACTTTCCACCACTTCTCTCCACTTTAACATGATTATTCTCTTTTTATTCTATTTTTCCTTCAATAAATTTATGCAAATTTGTTTTTTTTATAAAATATGACTAAAGTCCTATTGAATATAGGACAAGCGTTTGGTATGGTCCTAGATAATAAAAAAAAACCGGTGCCATTATGACACCAGTATCATTATCTATATATCCTCTGTTCCCAAAGAACCTGATTGATTAAATTTATAGCCGTTTATTCTTTTTCTTTTTAGCTCTGATTTAACTATTCCTGACTGCTCTTCTCGTTTTGCTGAACCTAATTGAGAAGCTGTTCTACCTACTACACTTCTATTTATTTTACTATTTAATCTATTGAGCAACTTTCTTCACCTCCAGGACTATTATCTCCTTGGATTATTTTTTTATTCCAGGTTTAGAATGAACATGGATGTTTCCACAGACTATCTATAGCCTGTTAGCAATTTCGCTTAATTAGCCTCCATATTATAGGAGCTATTATTAAAAATAATACAACTAAAATTATTGACGTTGTAGAACTGCCTATCAGTTCAATTAATCCTAAGCTCAGCAAAGTAATTATAACGGCTGCTATCATGACACCCATACATAATGCAACAAAAGCAGTCCCAATTTTTATCCCAAATAAATAAGCTAATAGGCTACCAGTCCATACTCCTGTCCCCGGAAGAGGAATACTTACAAATATTGCAAGGCCTATTGTTCCATATTTTACAACATTATTGCCTTTTAATCTGGTTGCTGCTAACACTTTATCTACTACTCTTTCACCAAGAGGCACTTTCTTAATTATATTAATAATAGGGCTAATTAGAACTAATACAGGAAGTCCAATAAGCATATTGCCTATGGCCGCCATTGTTAATGTTGTCAGCGGGAGTAGCCCTTGGGTAATCCCATAGGGAATAGCTGCTCTAAGTTCAGTTACCGGGATCATTGCTAGAATGAAAACCTGCCATTCCAAAGGAATCCCTGCTAAAAATTTTACTAGCACTTCAACCATACTAGAACCTCACTTGGATAAATTATATCTTTCTTTAACCTTTCCACCAACAGCTTTAGTTAACTCATAAACTGTTATGGCCATGTTAGTTGTCAAACTACCTGTTCCACAGCTAGGTGTTAGCATAACCTGTTCCACCAGCTTTTTTTCATTGATACCTTTCTTAACAAGTATATCCAATTGTTGTGAAAATAAATTAGTCAGTGACTGGGCTGTTTCTGTTAAAACATTTTCTGAAGTAGGTATCAAGCCAAAGGCCAAAATACCATCCTTCTCTAAAAATTTTCTTATAGCTTCAATCTGTGTACTCAATGATGAAAAGTAAAGGTAGCTGTCAAAGTTGACAATTTTAATATTTAATTCAAAAAGCATAGACCAATCAGTACTGGCACAAGTATGGCTACCTACTACAGCTCCTGTACTAGCTGTAGACTCAATTATTTCTGCCAAGTCCCTCATTATTCCTGTTCTTGTTAGGGTAATGTGAGTAGATAATCCTAATGAGTATAACCCAGGGTCGTCAATAAAAATCACCACTGGTTTACCCAGCGTTAATAATTGTTGAGCCTGCCATTTTCCGTGAAGGGCTAATGTCTTAACCAGTACATCCCTTAACTGGTCGTTATAATAGCTAGCTTTTCTGTTTAAATCAGTGATCTGTAAACCTAAAGTTATGGGGCCACTCACTTGACCCTTAAAGACTTCAGCCTGATCATAAAATCCATCACTAGCTTTATCAAGAAAGGTCTTAAAACCCTTAGCATTATTGCCAAAACTAAACTCATTAAGGGCATGCTTATTGCCTTCTATTGCTTCAAGATATATTGTGTAGAACTCTGTTAATAAATTAGTGAAATCCGCTCTTTCAGTATCAAAATAGGGGGTCCTACCCTGGGCTATTTTCACTAGACCAATTTTTATAGGCAGGTTCAAATATTGGTTAATAAATCCTTCAGCATCACCAAGCTTAGGCAATTGCGGCCAATGAGGTATTTTAGGAAAACTATTTCTGATCAGCTCATGACCCTCTGAGATATTAGTAAATGGCAAACTACCGATTCCAGTAACATTACAATGACCTAAAGCCTTCACTTTTGCACTCCCTCTTTATTAACAAAATCAAGCATAGCCTCGATCACAATCATGGCCATTACCTTAATGCCGGTGGCTATCCCTTCCTCATTAACCTGGAATTTCGGATGGTGAAGTGGATAGCCAGCCTCATTAGCAGTACCCACTCCTAATTGAAAGAAAGCTCCAGGTACTTGCTCACAATAATAAGCAAAATCTTCACCACCCATTGAC
>JAWSUQ010000405.1:0-2507 GCA_033549265.1 Bacillota bacterium | reverse complement strand
CAGCCAGCACCAACACAGCCAGCACCAACACAACCGGCACCAACACAGCCAGCACCAACACAGCCAGCACCAACACAACCGGCACCAACACAGCCAGCACCAACACAGCCAGCACCAACACAACCGGCACCAACACAGCCAGCACCAACACAGCCAGCACCAACACAGCCAGCACCAACACAGCCGGCACCAGGAAGTGACCAATTTGCTCAGTTGTCTCAGGATGAAAAAAGAATGGTTGACCTTGTAAATCAAGAAAGAAGTAAAGCAGGGTTAAAGCCGCTTCAAGTAGATATGGCTATAGTAAAGGTCGCTAGATTAAAAAGTCAAGATATGATTACTAATAAATATTTTGCCCATAACTCACCGGTTTATGGCTCTCCTTTTGATATGATGAAGAGCTACGGCATTACTTATCGAACGGCTGGAGAAAATTTAGCCGGGGCTGGAACTGTTGATAGAGCGCATATAAACTTGATGAATAGCCCAGGACATCGGGCAAATATACTTAATGCTAATTATACTCACATCGGGATAGGCGTTGTTGACGGCGGTCCCTATGGTAAGATGTTTACCCAAATGTTTGTAGGCAGGTAATTAAGGAACTCCCTCTGTAATGAGAATTATAGAGGGAGTTTTTTTTCTCCAATTTACCCTACTTTATTATATGATATCCTTCGTGGATAGAGTTGTCTTAAGGCTAACCTGCTAAAATTGGTATATTGCTTGTTTTGCATATAAGCATTTGCAGAGTATAAATAGCATATTATTTTACAAGAGGAATAAAATGTAATGATAATTATATAGGGGAGGTGAAAAGAATGGAAAGTAAAGCCTCTAGCAATAAGATGACTGTATCAAGAAACAAAGGTATTTTGGGGCAAGAGCTATTATATATAAAAAATGGTGACTATATTTGGTCATTACAACATAAAGAAGAAAAGCTGTGGGGAAGATGCTCTATAGATGAGGGCCAAAACTGGATAGACTGGATAGTGCTGTTATCTGATTATATGGGTTATTTTTCTTTTACCATTGAAGGAGAAAAATTGCACTTATCTTGTAAAAACAGTCAAGGGCACTTAGTATACCTTTGTTGGCATTGTGAAGAAGTAAGTATTGATATATTGGGTATAAAATATATAGATGAAGAAAGAGTCACTTATCAAACTATATTAGTTGATAGCAGTAGTGTAGTTCATCTAATATATATAACCGATAACCCCTTAAATGAGATATGGAAAATTAAATATGCCTTTAAAAATGGACCAGAATGGGCTATGCCTGAAATAATAGAAGAGGGACTGGGGCAAGGACAAAGTCAAGGGGCAGCAGCACTGGATCATAATGATACTATTCATTTAATATATCAGGTAATGGATAAGGGGAAATTTCAATTTGTATATCGGGATAGACATGTTGACTCAAAGCAATGGGGCGACAAAATCGATATTACCAATTCAAATAGGAGCAACTTATATCCATGCTTAGTAATAGATAGTAAAGGAACACTTCATCTTACTTGGGTTAGATCCGATGGGATGAATTATCGTATTCTATATCGTCGTAAGACTAGAGGCGGTTGGATGGTAGGTGGCTGGCAAAAAGAGAGACACTTGTCTGAGGCAGGTGTAAATGCCTATACACCAACTATTGGAGTTTTAGCGGATGAGGTAATCGTACTTTGGCAGCAAACGGAAGGCATTTACCAGTGTAGCTCTTTTGATGAAGGAAAAAGCTTTAATGAACAGATTCTGAAAACTCAATACAATAAGTTAATATATAAAAATTTACTAACATTAGATGCATATAAAAAACAAGGATTAAATATTATGGGTACGTTCGATACTGGAAGCACGTCTGTAGCATTGTTAGCTACTGTATTTCAGAATGAGTTTACTGAGGACTATAACCCTAACTTGAATTTGCCAGAGGTAGAGCAAAAACAGGAGCTTATCTTACCTAACATGGAGTATTTAAGTTTAGATTATGGTCAAAAAGACCTTGAAGAACATTTAAAGAAAATAAATGGCAACTTTAAGAGGTTATTTTTTGAAGCGGAGGATGTCCGCATAACTAATGTTCAGATGAAGGAGACAATAGAAGAGCATACAGAAACAATTGAAAACTTGAAGTATTCTCTTGAAGATAAAGATCAAGAGTTAACAAAGGTGAAAGAACAAGAAAAGTCAATGCAAAGTCTTATACAAATCTTAAAAGACAGTTTAAAAGAAACTAGCATAAAGAATACTGCTGCAGAAAAAGAAAAGCTTCAGCTGGAGAAGTCAATTCAGAGCTTGGCAAAAGAGAAAGAATTGCTGGAGGAAAAACTGGATAACTTAGAGGAATTAGTTCAGAGCCTACAAAATCAACTGAACAATAAAGATAGTGAGCTTGACGAGGAAAATAAAAAGCATAATAAAGTAAAATCCCTGTACGAAGAAAAAATAAATGAAAAACAAATGTTATTAAACAAAATGGAAAATAGTGTTATAAGCCTACAGGCA
>JAWSUQ010000404.1:0-2531 GCA_033549265.1 Bacillota bacterium | reverse complement strand
GGAGCCAGGGCCTGTTATTATGCTATCCCATGACCCTGATATAATTCAATATATGGAACAGGAGAAACACCCAGTTGATTTAATTTTGGCAGGCCACTTACACGGGGCCCAGATTTGGCTACCCTTTAATTTATCCTTTCGTTTATACCCAATGGGTTACATTTCAGACAAACTGGGCATTAACCGCGGCCTTCATAAAGTAAAGAATTTTAAACTCTATTTAAATAGAGGGTTAGGAAACGCCAAATTTCCCATTAGGTTTCTTTCCACACCAGAAATTACTTTTCATTACTTAGGGAAAGATCCTGTTTAACCGGCAATTCGCCGGTTTTTTCTTTTTATTGATCCATTACTTAATTTTCAAATAAAAAAAGGAATTTATGGAAATGCATCCAATATTATAATAAATATTAATAGTTGGAGGTGTTAGTATTGGGTCATCTTGGAGTTAGTAAGAATCAGGTCTATTTGGCATTAGCACAGCGTTTAGACAAAAACCCTATTGGCGCGCCTTTAAATGAAACATTAATGAAAATTCTCTACATACTTTATTCAGAAATAGAGGCTGAAATAGGCAAGAGTTTCCCTAGTGGGTTTACCACCATTGATAAATTAGCCCAAGTAACAGGCATCGAAATTTCTCAGCTAGAAAATCACTTGCACAACATGGCTGATAAGGGTTTAATTGTTGACATTCCCCGCAATGGCCAAACATACTACTTGCTTAATCCACTTGTAATTGGCTTTTTTGAATATACCTTTATGCGAGTCTCGGATAAGCTGCCCTTAAAGGACTTAGCAGAGCTATTTGAGGCTTATCATCATGAGGAAGGCGTAGCGAAAGAATTTTTCGGAGCAAACACAAAGCTATTTCAAACCTGGGCTTACGAAAGCCTAATGCCAGAAGATGTTGAAACTGAGGTAGTTAGCTATGAAAAAGCCTCAGAAATGATTCGGGACGCTGGACATGGATCACTAACTATGTGCTATTGTCGCCATCAAGCATCCCATTTAGGTACTGTCTGCAATGCTCCTATTGAAGATGTCTGTATGTCGTTAGGAGGAGCATCAGAGTGGCTCGTGAGGCGTGGCTTTGCTCGCCCAGCTACCGTTGACGAGCTTTTACGGGTACTGGAAAAAACAGAAAAATTAGGATTAGTCCATCTTGCAGATAATGTCCAGAAAAAGCCCGCCTATATCTGCAATTGTTGTGGATGCTGCTGCGGTGCTTTAAGAACTATTAACGAACACAATTTTCTCTCGGTCCATCCTAGTAACTTTATCCCTGAGATAAATAGTGAAGCATGTAGTGGTTGTGGGACTTGCGTAAAAAGATGTCATATCAATGCAATTGAACTAAATAATAATAATCTGGCAGCTATAAAAAGTGAACGCTGTATCGGCTGCGGCGCCTGCATCAAGGGTTGTAAAAAGAAGGCTATTAAACTGGTACAGCGCAAAGATATATATGTTCCGCCAAAGGATAAAAAAAGCCAGATGCTGCAAATTGCCATGGAAAAAGACAAATTGTAAATATCAAATAAAAGAAGCCAAAATAGAGAGGCATTTGAGATGTGCCCCTCTATTTTGCGCAGAATTGCCACAAAGTGGTGTGATTTTGCACCCTATACCTCAAATTTTTGAATGGTTTCTTGCAAATTTTCCGCTAAACTTCTTAATTGTTGGGTACAATTCGATATCTCTGTCATGGCCGATGTTTGCTCTTCTGTAATGCTTGCCACTTCTTGTGCAGAAGAGGATGATTCCTTGGCAATTTGCAAAATGTTGTCAGTAACCTTTTCCACCTCATCGCTACTAGCAGTTATTTGCTGAATCGCTGCAACTACTTCTTCTATCTGCCCATTGACACTTTGAATATTAATCAATACATTATTAAATGCGCTTCCGGCGGCTGTAACAACAGTAGTGCCAATCTCCACTTCTTTAGTTCCTCTTTTCATAGATTCTACCGCATTGTTTGCCTCATTTTGAATTTCTGAAACGATAAAGCTGATTTCTTTGGTAGCTACTGCTGATTGTTCAGCTAATTTCCTTACCTCTTCGGCAACAACAGCAAAGCCCTTACCTTGTTCTCCAGCTCTGGCAGCTTCAATGGCTGCATTTAAAGCTAACAGATTGGTTTGACCGGCAATAGCACTGATAACCTCCACTATCTTGCTTATTTCCTCTGATCTGGAGCCAACCTCTGCTATCACCTTTGCTGATTCATTTACACTTTGGCTAATAGTTTTCATTTGAACGATAGCTTGATCAACTGATGCTGCCCCATCGTGAGAAACTTTATTGGCAGCATCCGAGGATTTCTTAACCTCCTTGACATTACTACCTACCTGCTGTAGCCCAATAATCATTTCCTTAATCTTTTGCTCAGCAATATTTACACTATTTTCTTGAGACTCAGCGCCACTAGCAATTTGCTGAACACTTGTAGCAACTTGATCAGATGCCTTAGCTGTTTCTTCGGCGCTTACTGTCAATTGCTCAGCAGGTAGCAGCCTCTGCTGAGCAAT
>JAWSUQ010000403.1:0-2558 GCA_033549265.1 Bacillota bacterium | reverse complement strand
ATTAGTGGGTTAATGAGCTTAAAGCTGTATTTGTCTACTGGCATTGTTGATCCTCATCATCCAGCAGCATTGGTAATACTTTTAGCAGTAATTGTTACCTCTTTCCTCCTAAAGAAAGGATTTTGTAGCTGGTTGTGCCCCATTGGAACCATTTCCGAATTTGCAGCTAACTTAGGAAGAACTATCTTTGGTCGTAATTTCAAGCTACCAAGAATATTAGATTTATTTTTTATGAGCTTTAAATATTTAATCTTAGTATTCTTTGTCTATATTATATTCTTTCAAATGAACTCATTTATTATAGCTTCTTTTTTGCAGGGAAATTATAATAAAGTTTCTGATATAAAAATGATGTATTTTTTCCTGGATTTAAGCTTTACAGCGTCTATAGTTATATCATTATTATTCATTTTTTCTTTATTTATTCAGAATTTTTGGTGTCGGTATCTGTGTCCTTACGGTGCCTTGTTAGGAGTTGCCAGTGTTTTTAGCCCCTGGAAAATCACTAGAGACCAAGAGCATTGTATTGATTGCAATAAATGTAGCAAAGCATGCCCTAATAATATTAATGTAAGTAAGGAGGACCGAGTATATTCTCCTGAATGCACAAGCTGCTTAAGCTGTATCAGTAGCTGCCCCCAAAAAGATGCTTTGTCCATTAAGAATAAGCTATTTAAATTTAATATTCCCCATTATGCCTTCCCTGCAGCTATTCTTATATTATTCTTCGGTATAATATGGTGGGGTAAATTAGCAGGCAACTGGGAATCAGCTATTCCATTAGAGGAATACTATCTATTAATTCAAAACCTCAATGCTATTTTTCATTAAAAAAAGAGCCTAGGCTCTTTTTTTTAATGTAACATGCTATTTTTTTCAAAAAAATATGCTTTTTAGTTTACTAGCCTTGATAATTTGGTGCTTCTTTCGTAATAGTAACATCATGAGGATGGCTTTCTTTCAAACCGGCTGAGGTTATCCTCATAAATTTAGCATTTTTTCTGAGCTCATCAATATTTTTAGTACCACAATAGCCCATACCTGATTTTAAACCACCCACAAGCTGATATATAGTTTCACTAAGAGAACCTTTAAAGGGCACTCTTCCTTCAATACCCTCCGGTACTAGTTTTTTGCTATCCTCCTGAAAATATCTATCTTTACTGCCTGCTTTCATTGCTCCAATAGAACCCATGCCTCGATAAACCTTAAAGCTACGACCTTGATAGATTTCTATTTCTCCGGGGCTTTCTTCTGTACCAGCCAACAGACTCCCTATCATCACAGCATTAGCTCCAGCAGCAATAGCCTTGGTAATGTCACCAGAATACTTAATGCCGCCATCTGCTACAATAGCTACCCCTTTTTCCTCTGCTACTTTAATGCAATCTAAAATTGCTGTTACTTGTGGCACACCGATTCCTGCCACTACTCTAGTTGTACAGATTGACCCAGGTCCAATGCCAACCTTTACTACATCAGCTCCAGCTTTAATTAAAGCTAGGGTAGCTTCACCAGTTGCCACATTTCCCGCCATAATATCCAGTTCAGGAAAACTATGACGCCCTTGGAATGACCGTGGGCTGTATCAACAGTAACTATATCCACCCCAGCATCTACTAGCGCTGCTACTCTTTCAAAAACGTCTCCAGTAACCCCAACAGCAGCACCAGCCAACAAGCGTCCTTTATTATCCTTAGCCGAGTTAGGATATTGTCTAGCTTTTTCAATATCTTTAATAGTTATTAGCCCAGACAAATTAAAATCTTTATCAACTAAAGGAAGCTTTTCAACTTTATGCTTTTGTAAAATTTCTTTAGCTTGATCCAAAGTTGTGCCTACCGCTGCGGTAATTAATCCTTCTTTAGTCATAACATTTTCAATTGGCTGATCATAATTTTTCTCAAATCGCAGGTCACGATTTGTTAGTATTCCAACTAATTTTCCATGGACGGTTATGGGGATACCAGAAATATGATACCGCTCCATTAGCTCCAATGCTTCTGTGATTTTGTTTTTAGGAGATAAAAAAATAGGATCTGTAATGATTCCATGCTCAGATCTCTTAACCTTGTCCACTTCAGAAGCCTGTTCAGCTATTGTCATGTTTTTATGGATAATTCCTATGCCACCTTCACGGGCAATAGAAATAGCCATTCTACTATTAGTAACAGTATCCATACCAGCACTTAGTATCGGAATATTTAACGTAATTTTTTTTGTTAATTTTGTCCTGGTACTTACCTGACTAGGTAAAACCTCTGAAAAAGCAGGTATTAATAACACATCGTCAAAGGTCAAGCCTTCCTTACCAATTTTATTTTCCCACATTTGCATAGCCCCTTTCATTTTTTTAAAATCCATTATAGCACAAACTTTAGAGGCTAGCTAGTAAAAAATAATCTATCTTACAAAAATCTTAACTTGTCCATTTGAAAGCCAAACTCTTAATTTGTTAATGAGAATTTTTCGATAAAACTTTCTAGTAATTGGTAATAGCAAAGAAAAACCAAGCAAAATCAGTAAGCAGCCCCGGGGTCAATAAGACTAAGCCACCC
>JAWSUQ010000402.1:0-2569 GCA_033549265.1 Bacillota bacterium | reverse complement strand
TGTGGTTTGGAGTCAAACCATATTTTTCTAATAGCTCATTTGGATTTCCCGACTCACCAAAGGTGTCCATTATTCCAATTCGCTTCAAAGGCAACGGATTATGCTCCATTAATGCTTCAGCCACTGCACTGCCTAAACCACCAATAATACTATGCTCTTCTACAGTTATAACAGCTTTCTTATTCTTGCTGGCAGCAACAATTCCCTCCACATCTAAGGGTTTAATGCTTGCTACATTAACAACTGCTGCGCTAACTCCCTTAGCCTCTAATTCGTCAGCCGCTCTCAAAGCCTCCGCTACCATGATACCAGTTGCGTAAATAGTTACCTCTTCACCAGCACGCATTATTTCCGCCTTGCCCCAGCTAAATTCATAATTATCATCATACAGCACCGGTACTCCAGATCGACCTAACCGTATATATACAGGTCCTTTATAATTGACAGCCTGCTCTATCATAGATTTTGCCTGGACCCCGTCCGCTGGAACCAATATAGTCATGCCAGGGATTGCCCTCATAATAGCAATATCTTCAATAGACTGATGGGAGCCCCCGTCCTCTCCAACAGTAATACCGGCATGAGTAGCAGCTATTTTTACGTTTAACATGGGATAAGCAATGGAATTTCTGATTTGCTCAAAAGCCCTGCCAGTAGCAAACATAGCAAAGGAGCTAGCAAAAGGAATTTTACCAGCCGCTGCGAAGCCGGCAGCTGTAGCCATCATATTTTGCTCAGCAATTCCCATATCAAAAAACCGCTCAGGGTACTTAGCAGCAAACATTGCTGTTTTTGTAGATTTTGCCAGGTCTGCGTCCAAAACTACGATATCTTTATTTTTCTCGCCTAATTCAACCAATGCTTGGCCGTAGGCATCTCTAGTTGCAATTTTATTGGTCATTAACATGCCCTCCAATCATAATCTTTTTACCTTCACTAGATTAATTCCTCAAGTGCTCTTTCCAACTCATCCGGCTTTGGAGCCACTCCATGCCAGCCAACCTGATCCTCCATAAAGCTGACACCTTTACCTTTGATAGTCTTGGCCACTATCATAGTGGGCTTTCCTTTAGTCTCCTTAGCCTTATTAATGGCAGCAGCGATTTGATCGAAATCATGTCCATCTATCTCAATAACATGCCAGTTGAAGGCACGCCATTTTTCTGCTACTGGATTTGAATTCATTACATCTTCCACAAAGCCATCAATTTGCAGTCCGTTATGATCTAAAAATCCCGTTACGTTGTCTAGCTTATAATGAGCTGCAGCCATGGCCGCCTCCCAAATCTGACCTTCCTGCATTTCACCGTCCCCTACCATTACAAAGGTGCGGTTTGCTCTGCCATCTAGCTTGTCAGCCAACGCCATGCCATTAGCTACAGATAATCCCTGGCCTAACGAGCCGGTAGACATCTCTACTCCTGGCACCTTATGCATGTCAGGATGTCCTTGCAGCATAGAACCAAGCTTTCTCAAGCCATCTAGCTCCTCCATTGGGAAGTATCCTCTTAACGCCAAAGTCGCGTATAGCACAGGAGCTGCGTGCCCTTTAGATAAGACAAATCGATCTCTGTCCGCTTTTTTTGGCTCTTTGGGATCAATATTCATCTCATGGAAATATAAATATGTCAAAATATCCGCAGCAGATAATGACCCTCCTGGATGTCCTGAACCGGCCTTGCCAATCATCTTTACAATTTCTCTTCTCATTAAAGTTGCTTTTTCTCTTAACGCTTCTTTATTCATTTAAAATAGCCTCCTTACCTAGACTCAAGATTATTAAAGCCTTCTCCTAATGCTTCATTGGCATCTGTCACAATCACAAAAGCTTTAGGGTCAATACAGTAAACTATGCGCTTCAATTCGCTTAGCTCATTTCTGCTTATTACAGATATTAAGATTTGCCTATCCTTGCCTGTATAAATCCCATAACCATCCAGCATTGTCCCTCCCCGGTCAATCTGGGAAATGATAGCATCAGCAATCTGAGGAGCCTTATCAGAGATAATAAAGCATGCCTTAGCATAGCCTACACCCTCTTGAATAACATCGATAGCTTTAGCAGTGACAAAAATAGCGATTAACGCATAGAGGGCTAGCTCAATATTAAATGCTATCCCTGCCAGTAGAATAACAATAAAATCAATGATCAATAGACTCTGACCAATGCTTATTTGTTTAAACCTAGCGTGAAACAGCTGGGCAGCCAAGGTAGTTCCGCCGGTGGTTCCCTTAAAGCGAAACACAATAGCCAACCCAATTCCCACCACGATTCCTCCATAAAGGCTAGCTAGCAGTGGATCCTCTGTCAGGGGGCTAGTCCATAGCTCCATCAAATCAATTGATACAGATAAGAGGATTGTACCAAATAAGGATTTGATCCCAAATCCAACTCCTAGTTTTTTTACCCCAAAAATAAATAGGGGAATATTAAATGCAAGCATTGTCATACCTACCGGCAGCCCTGTCACATGAAATATAACAGTTGCTAAGCCACTTACTCCCCCTGCTGCAATCTTGTTCGGCACAAGAAAAAATACTAGGCCAGCAGCAGCTATTATACAGCCTA
>JAWSUQ010000401.1:0-2571 GCA_033549265.1 Bacillota bacterium | reverse complement strand
CAGGAGTTTCCACAAGGAATAGGCTTCTCCTAACGAAATCATTGTTTGTTTATCCTTATGACTTTTGCCTAGATAACCAATTCTTTCACTGATACTCATCAGCTTCATATTTTATCACCTCCATTATATTTTTAGATTTTTTAAGAAAGCCTATACAAATTAGTATAATGAAATAGTACATCACTTGAACGGTTCGTGTAATTTCAAGGGAGCTCAATTCTCACAATGTCTCGCCATGAAATTGAGATAGTTTTGCCAGCAGTGACCAAGCTAATATATTTCGTCACCGAATCTCTGCGTTTTACTAACCCCGTAGCTTCGCTATAGGTACCGTCATCTCCTATATAGGTTATGGTTAATGGAAGCTGATGCTTCAGAGAATTAGCGGTAAGGATTTCAAACTCCTCCAGTTGCTGCTGAGTAAAATTAGGTCTAGGGTATTGCTCTTGCCGCTGAACTTCATAGTGGCGTTTAATCAGCTGTTCCCTATGCTCCGAAAGCATCATTCGACTGCTGCTAAACTGATTATTTAGTTTTTTGCTCACGCCTCATGCCCTCCTATCTTATTGGCTCGCGCAAAGAGCTGGCTTCCTGCTAATAGGGAAGATGCTCTAAATAAACTGGTGGTTCCAAAGCGCTTTCTAATCTGATCCATGGTAAAGCTTAGGTTAAGCTGCTTTACTTTGTCCTCGAACAAGGCCAGCTGCAGCTGATTGGCATTAACAAGGCCCGACAGAGTCAGACCAACTGACCTAACAGGCTTACCATCCCAAAAGGCTTCCAACAAAATTAACACATATTTATAAACATCCATGGTAATAGCACTAGCATAAGGTAGCTTTTTTTGCCTCGAAAATCCTGTAGGGAAGTCAAAGCTTTCCCCCCTACACGAAAGGTGCACTACCCACCCAGCCTTGTCTATAGACCGGGCTCGGCGACAAACCTCCTCTGTCAGCTCCAATAAAACAACCTCCAGCTCTCTACGGTGCCGATAATCTTTTGGCAATGTCATTGAATGACCTACTCCTTTATGCTCCTTTAAGGTTTCCCACTGAACTGTAGCATAGTCTATTCCATGAGAATTAAGCCATAGCACCTCACCGTTAATTCCCCAGCGGTACTTTAGCTTTTCCTTTGGTAGTCTGGCAAGGCTGCCGATAGTTAAGACTCCCATATTAGTAAAATTCCGCCCCATACGAGACCCTACCCCAAATAGGCTTCTAATAGGCAAGGGCCAAACTAGTTGGGGGTAGTTAGCATAGGTTAACTGAAAAATACCTTCACTACTTTTTTTAGCAAAGCAATCACAAGCCATTTTTGCCTGCAGCAAGTTTTCTCCAATACCGATCCGACAGCGGATACCGGTTTCTGCCAATACCTTTTGGTTAATTTGCCGAGCTGCCTCTAGGGGGCTCCCAAAGAGCTCTTGGCAGCCGGTCATGTCAAGAAACTGCTCATCAATAGAGTAGGGCATCACTTTGTCGCTAAACTGCTCAAATATATTTGTAATAGCTAAAGAAACCTCAATATAGGTACCCATCCGGGGACGTACAAAAACAACTTGAGGGCATTGGCACTTGCATTCCCAGGCCGGCATACCAGTAGTGATGCCACAGGCCTTTGCCTCTTTATTAGCAGCTAAAGCTATACCGTGGCGAAGCTTAGGATCGCCACAGACCACTACGGGCTTGCCTTTCAGGGCTGGGTTACTGGCTATTTCAACACTGGCGTAAAAAGATTCCATATCTGCTAAAAAAATCACTCTTGTCATAGCGCTTAATACTCCTTTTAATTTAAAATTAACCTCATGCCGAATATATGTTCGATATAATTATAACACGGATCTCATCAATAGAACATATGTTTGAATTAGATTTTTGCTGTTATTTTGTTACAGTAAAATTAGTGATGCAAAAACGCCTAATGTCTTTCCCAAGCAGACAGCCAGATAATCCAATTAGTAGAATAGAGTATTAACTGGTAAAAATTGTACTAGCCAACGAGGTTAGGTGTGTTATAATTGACTTGATAGAGTTATGGAGTTGCTGGAGGTGATGGGTTATTGGAGCGATGGATTATTCATGTGGATATGGATGCATTCTATGCTGCTGTGGAACAACGAGATAACCCACAATTAAGAGGAAAGCCAGTAATAGTTGGTGGTGAGCCCAATAGTCGCGGAGTTGTCAGCACCTGCTCCTATGAAGCTCGACGATATGGAATCAAATCTGCCATGCCTATCTTTCAAGCACAAAAGCTATGTCCTGAGGCCATTTTTTTAAGGCCTCGATTTAATGTATATCAGCAAGTTGCAGAAAAAATCAGAGAGATATTTTGTCAGTTCACACCATTAGTTGAATGCATATCCATTGACGAAGCATTTTTAGATGTGACAGGCTCATTAAGCCTATTTGGCTCGCCCCAGCATATTGGACAGCAAATTAAACTGCTGATAAAGGAGAGTCTAGAGCTTACTGCCTCTGTGGGAATTGCCAATAATAAGTTTTTGGCTAAGCTGGCTTCTGACCTAGAAAAGCCTAATGGCTTTAAGATTATTTTAAGGCATGAGGC
>JAWSUQ010000400.1:0-2577 GCA_033549265.1 Bacillota bacterium | reverse complement strand
CCTCAACGCTTTCTGTTAGCATTATGGCTGGTCCTATAGAACAAGCATCTCGGAACATTTTGGCTTGGGGAAGATAGAGGGGGTTTTCCCCTTCTATATCCCGGCAGCTTAGATCGTTGCCGATAGTAAAGCCTACTACCTTTAAGCTGCTATCTATTACTAACCCAAGCTCAGGCTCTGGCACCATCCAAGTGGAATCATTTCTCAGCCCTAATGTTTGCTGGGGTCCCCTCACCCTTGCTCCAGTTGCTTTAAAAAAGAGCTCAGGTCTAACGGCGTGATACACTTTATCATAAATACAGCTGTTGTTGCTTTCCTTCTCTCTGGCTTCCATGCTTCGCTTATAGGTTACACCGCAGGCCCATACCTCTACTGGATCTACTGGGGCTACCAAGTAGGGATGCTCAGCATTTGGTTCTCTATCTAGTTCCTGATAGGTGTATTGAAGGCTACCTGCAGCTTGTGCCGCCTGATTTAAAAAGTCAGGTGCTTCTTCAAGCTTTGTCATCAGCTCTACCAATGAGGTAACTGCTCCATTTGTAGCTATAGTTAAATCAATTACTTGCTGGTGTTGGACTAAGCCAAGCTTATACTCATTATTAGTGGGGTGAAAAAACCGAACTATTTTCATGTTAATTTCCCTCTTTTAATTCTAGATATATTTCTTCCATTGCTTCTTGAGGAACATCAAAAACTGTGCTTTTTGGAGATAAAGACTCGGTTCTAAAGAAACCAGGCAGGTCGTTCTGGATTATTCCTGCATTGACATTAAAGTCTATCTCTCGTAATAGCGTTTGACGAGAAATTCCCTGCAAATCCTCAAAAGTTACGTTCTTTCCAGTAAAAGAGCTAACTGTATCCCCGATGAGCTCCTTGTGATTAATTAAAGTAGCCATAGTAAACATGCATAGTCCTAACATATCAAATACTGTAACATTGATCTGGGCATTTTTTGAAGCCACTACCTGTCCTTCTGGCTTTGAATGATCTACCGGCGCCCGCAGGGTTGTACCGGCGGTATGGTCTGCCCCCATTGGGGAAATAGAGTAGGTTACCCCAAGCCCCTTTAAGGATCTAGGGTCATAGGCCGGAATGCTTTGTCCTTTTACTGCCGGCACCCTGGACACTCCTAGTACTTTGCCTGTCATAACTGCCCCAAAGGCCAGTAAGCGCCCTAGGACGTTTCCATCATTAATTCCTTTAAGGGTTTTAATCACAGCATCAGCATCTCCCCAGGAAATCACTCCTGCTTCCATGGCCACACCAATAGCTGCTCCTGCTTCAATTGTATCTATACCGATGTCGTTAGCTATGTAATTTAATTCCGCTATTTTATCTATGCTGCCAATACCACAGTTGGAGCCCATTAAGCCAATAGTCTCGTATTCTAGGGGAGCCACAATTTCTTCCCCTTTTTGGTCCGGGACGATGTTTGAGCATTTGATAATACACCCAGGCATACAGGCGTGACTGGTCTTGCCCTTGCCTCCCCGTTCAAGAATTAAGCTCTTGAGGGCTTCCCCATTGATCTTTTCAGCCTGGTCAAAGTTACCTGCGCTAAAATTTTTTGTTGGCAGGCAGCCTAGGTTGTTAGCAACATCTACTAATGATGAAGTCCCATAATCTGAATAAACCTTAGTAATAGGGTTTTCCATAATTGCAGTAGCAATTTTCTTAGAGCTTTCCTTAAACTTTTCCTCATCTACGCCTTTTAGCGTTTGTTTATCAGCATTTTTTACGATGATAGCCTTGACACCCTTAGAGCCCATTACTGCCCCTAGCCCACCTCGTCCATTAACTCGGCTAGGCCTTCCTTCCATATCTACGTTGGCAATACATGCGGTGGGTAGACCTAATTCACCAGCTGATCCAATTGTAATTAGGGCTGCTTTTTCTCCGTATTCCTGCCGTAGCCTAGCTGCCAGCGGATAGTTGCCCATACCCTTATAATCCTCAGCAGACTTGAAGGTTACTTCATTTCCGTCTATCACTAGGAGATAAAGCTCATTGTTAGCTGCCTGACCCTCAAGTACTAGGGCTCTGATACCTGACTGGGCTAGCTGAATAGCGGTAGTGCCTCCCGCGTTGCTCTCTTTAATGCCACCGGTTAAAGGGCTTTTTGCTCCAATAGAAAGTCTTCCCGAACAGGTGACAGTAGTTCCCCCCAATAAGCCCGGAGCTATCACCAGTTTGTTTTCTGGACCTAAAGCATCACAGGATGGCTTTACTTCCTCTGATACTAGACGAGAAGTTAATGCTCTTCCCCCTAATAGCTGGTATGCTTCAGGAACCCCTTCCCAGATGCCGGAAAGGTTTTTCATATCAATTCGTAAAATATTGTTCACTTAATAAATCCCCCTTTGCTAAAAAATCATAAGTCCGATATTAATTACAGCCAGCCTTGTTCCTCTATGCGAAACAACCCTTCACTATGTTAAACAAATTTCGCCCTCACCGATAAAAAATCCTGCTACAGGTTAGGATTTTATTGCCAATATTAGAGCTAGCGGCCCATCCAGCCCCCATCTATTGATAATATATGACCATTGACATAATCGGAAGCCTTGGAGGCAAGGA
>JAWSUQ010000399.1:0-2614 GCA_033549265.1 Bacillota bacterium | reverse complement strand
CCAATTAATGATACAGAAAACTTTCTGTTTAACCTAGGCGAATTTTCAATTAACAACTTAACTAATATGGCTTCTAAGAATGGGGCTGCGGCTATAGGCAGCTTTACATTGCTTAATGCATATTATGAGCAAGCACTGGCAATAAACCAGGAGCTGCAGAAATTGACAATGGATATTGTGGAGAATAATAAAAGCTGGAGTCAATTAGAACGGCAAGCATCTTCTGTTAATGCCTCCTTAAATAACCCAATCGCCAGTGCTATTGAAAATATAGAGACAATATCAGATCAATATCCTGAATTAAGCCCTTTCTATAATGATACTCAGTTGTCAGAACCTCAGTGGTTTAATAGTCAGGAAATATTGCCTGCAGAAGCCACAACTATATTTGAACGCTTTTTAAATAATCAGCTAAATGAAACGGTAGTTTATAACAGTAATGTTACAAATACTAGAGGAGAAATACCAGGCTACTTAGTTTCATTAGCCACTAATAACGGTTCAATTACAGGCCAAGTATCAAAAAAAGGCGGAAAGGTTATTTGGTACTTATGGGAGAAGCAAATTAACCAGGCTGTAAAAATAGACATTGCAAGCCTAGATGAGGTAGCCATTAATTTCATTAAACGGAAAGGGTTTGATGAAGAATTAAAGGAAGTCAACAGAGAAATAACTGAGGATTATATTGAGTATAACTTTGTCTGCACCCAAAACCAGGTAACCTGCTATCCTGAATTTTTTTGGGTTAGGATAGCTAGAGATGATGGAAAAGTAATAGCTTATAATGGAAGTCAACTACTTTTGAACCACCAAGAGCGTATATTTGACAATCCTAAATTGTCAGAAGCAGCTGCTTTGAAAGCAGTATCATCAAGGTTGACAGAGACTGAAGTAATTGGACTGGCAGTAGTTAAAAATTCTAGGTTGATAGATGTGCTAACATATGAAATAATTGGGAGGATAGGAAATAATAAATACAGGATTTTTATCAATGCTGACAATGGAATTGAAGAACATTTAATCAGGGAAAAATAGTTCAGAAGAAGGATTAACCTGATTTATAGAGAATATATTTAAAATATAATTAACAAGGCATTTAATGCCTTGTTTAAATATTAGGAGGGTTAATCTTGACCACAAAATACAGCTGCGTCCTATTTGATCTAGATGGTACGCTACTAAATACAAATAATTTAATTATAGAGTCATTTAAATATACTCTAGATAAACATCTGAATTTAAGGGTGTCAGAAGGGGAACTGTATAAGTACTTTGGAGAACCACTGCGAACAACCTTGGCCCGGTATGATGAAAACCAAGTAGAACAAATGTTGACTACCTATAGACAATTTAATATGGATAAACACGATGAGCTAACTACTGCTTTTCCAGGAGCTGTGGAGGTAGTACAGGAGCTTCATAAAAACAACATTAAGTTAGGGGTAGTTACCTCTAAGCTGCGTCATAGTGCCCTTAAGGGGATTGAGCTGGCTGGAATTTCTAAATACTTAGACACTATAGTAGCTTATGAGGATACTTCTCATCATAAGCCAGAAGCAGCACCTATCATGAAAGCCCTAAAAGATATAGATCATCCAAATAATAATACTATAATGATTGGTGACAGCCTCTTTGATATGCTAAGTGCTAAAAATGCCGAGGTAGACTCGGTGGCTGTCGAATGGAGTGTACACTCTTTGGAATTGCTTGCAGAGGGTAAACCTAACTATGTAATCAAAAGCTTTTATGAATTATTAGATATATGTATATAATAGAGGGCACTATCCATGGATAAAAATTTATTAGGAACATTTTATGTAATGGCATCCGCAACTGGATTTGGTTTAATGGCGATATTTGCCCTATTTGCCTATGAGGCAGGGGCAAATGTAGTAACAGTTTTATTTTTTCGCTTCACAATCGCTAGTATCTTTATGTGGGGCTATTGGGCTGCAAAAAAAAGCTTCCCCAAAGTGGATAGAAAAGAGCTTTACTATTTAATTGGCCTTGGAATAATTGGCTATGGCAGTATGTCAGGTCTTTTTTTTAGTGCATTAAATTATATCCCAGCCTCCTTAACATCAATGCTTTTATATACTTATCCAGCAATTGTAACAATCGTAGCTATTCTATTAAAGGATGAATCCTTTTCTTTGACGAAGGGAGTTGCCCTATTACTATCATTGATAGGGCTAATATTTATTTTAGGAACCAGTATCGGCACTCTTAATCCCTTTGGAGTATTACTAGGATTAGGGTCTGCTTGCTTTTATTCCTGTTATATTATTGTTAGCAATAGAGTTCTAAAAAAAGTTAGTTCATGGGAAGCCTCAACTTATGTAATAACTTCGGCTGCCATAATCTATTTATTTTTTGGACTAGTTACCAATCAGCTAACAATGAACGTTTCTTTGCAAAGCTGGATAGCCATCACAGCTATTGCAGTTTTCTCTACCATAGTTGCAATCTCATGCTTTTTCGTTGGAATCACTTATATTGGACCTGCAAAAGCTTCAATAGTTAATACAATTGAGCCTATAATTACTGTTGTAGCGGCGGCAATTCTCTTTAATGAAGTTTTTACTTTACATCAAGTGTTTGGAGGTATTCTTAT
>JAWSUQ010000398.1:0-2645 GCA_033549265.1 Bacillota bacterium | reverse complement strand
GGTCAAGCAATGTATATCCCTTCAAGCTCTATGGAGCCAACGCTGCAGATATATGACGTCGTATTAGTAAATAAGCTAGATAAAGATATTCAAAGAGGAGATCTTATTATTTTTAAAACTAATAAAATGTATGATGGAGATAAGGCCTTAATTAAACGGGTGGTTGGTTTGCCTGGGGAAAATATCATGATAAAAGGCAATCAACTCTTCATAAATGGAGAGGTTTATGCGGAAGATTACTTAAAAGATCCTAACATCAGTGACTTTGGACCGATGGTAGTACCGGAAAATGAATATTTACTGCTAGGAGATAATCGGAATCTAAGCTATGACAGCCGTTACTTTGGAACTATTCCATCCCAGCAAATAATTGGCAAGTCTATCCTGACTATACCCTTAAGCTCAGTGGTACAGTTAATAAAGTAACATAAAAAATAAAATTTAGCTCAATACATCAACAGGAGGCTAACATTGGATCAAAACTACAATGTTAGCCTCCTTGTTTTAAGTTAAAGGGGATTCTTTATCTCTTTTGTTATATCTATTCATCATTCAGTAGCAGTATTTTTCTTATTAATCCTTCTAACGAGATTAATCGGGAAGAAACTGTTATCACAGATGACTTTTTTTGATTTCGTAACAGGTATTACTATCGGCACTATAGGCGGTGCCTATGTGACAACAGAGGTAAAAGGCACTTACGTTTTATTAGGTCCCATCATTTTAACCCTGCTAGTATTGTTAACCGGTTATGTTACCTTAAAAAGCAATGCTGCCAGAAAGCTTATAGAAGGAGAACCCTTAGTAGTTATCCAAAATGGAAAAATCTTTGAAAAAAACATGAGTAAAGTTCGTTATAATGCTGATGACTTAATGATGCAGTTAAGGGAAAAGGGGGTATTTGACATGGGCGAGGTAGAGTTTGCTATTTTGGAGCCTCATGGCCAATTAAGCGTCCTCAAAAAAAGTCAGCACCTACCTGTTACGCCAAAGGATTTAAAGATGAGTACAGGCTACAAAGGAGCATCTTCAGAAATTATTAGAGATGGACAAATAGTAGAACAAAATTTAAAGCAAAACCATTAAATCATGAATGGCTTTATAATGAACTTATTTCAAGAGACATAAGAAATATCAGGGATATATTTTTAGCCACCCTGTCAACAGATGGTAATCTCTATGTTGATTTGCGGCAGGATAACCCTGATTATATTCAGGAAACAGAAGACGACGATTCTACCATATAAAGAAAACTCCTTGAAAAACTTTAGTTAAAAAAACAACCTACTAAAAAAGGATAGTAGGTTGTTTCTTTTTAGTACCATAATGGTGCTGCCGCCATGGCGCAGCCTATTTTTTGTACTTTATGGTCAACAGCGGAAATTTTGATTTCCTTTAGCTTCATTTCTCTCATTTCAAAGGCTTCTTTTACCATGGCAGTAATTCTTTCCTCTGCCTCTTGTTTAGTAAATTTGCCTACTAGCTCCATGATTACGCCAAAGCCGTTCTCATAGGGTACTCCCACCGCTACAGCAGCAGCTATTGTTTCCCCAGGCTCTGTACTAACTATGCTGCCATATGCTGTAGGTACTAATGCTCCAGGCGGCAACTCCAGATCAGGTGTAAAATGTGCCTCTGGCGGTAAAATACTACTTACCTTCAACAAATTAATATTGCCTATTCCAGCTTTTAGCAAAGCCCCATCAAAAGCTGTCAATGCTGACTTGCCTTCAGAGCTACCACTTGTTATATAGTACTTTTTTGGGATAGGAAGCATTTTAAATCCTCCTTGATTATTTATCCTCTAAATTTACTAACATTTCTTCCATAGAATATTTCCAGCATCTCTTTTTTAATTCTCTGCTTAATTCGCTTACTTTCTTTTTGGGTTAGTTCTTTCTTATTTACTCCAAACAGATAATGATCTAAGCTAAATTCTTTAAGAAGCATCTTAGTATGGAATATATTTTCCTGATACACATTAACATCAATCATTTGATAAGTGTCTCGCGTATTGCTAGTCATGTAATTTTGGATAGAGTTAATCTTATGATCAATGAAGTACTTCTTACCATTAACGTCTCTGGTAAAGCCTCTAACTCGATAATCTATGATAGCAATGTCTGGCTCAAAGCTAGTAATTAAGTAATTTAACGCCTTAAGCGGTGAAATATGCCCACAAGTAGAAACATCAATATCTGCCCGAAATGTGCTAATCCCCCTATCAGGGTGGCTTTCAGGATATGTATGGACTGTAATATGACTCTTATCTAGATGGCCCACCACAGCTTCTGAAGATGGCGGTCCTGGAGACTCACTGCTATTATCATTAATAGGCTGATCCTCATCTAATACTTCATTCTCAGCAACTAGCATTGTCACGCTTGCTCCCTGAGGATCGTAGTCCTGGTTAGCAATATTTAGGATATTAGCACCAATAATTTTGGCGACATCCGTCAAAATATTCACAAGTCTGTCGGCATTGTACTCTTCATCAATATATTCAATATATTCCCGCTGAGTCTCTGGACTCCTAGCATAACATATATCGTATAAATTGAAGCTTAATGTTTTGGTAAGATTGTTAAAGCCATACAGCTTTAGCTTTTTATTAATTGGCTTAATTTCGATATTTATCACCCCCG
>JAWSUQ010000397.1:0-2648 GCA_033549265.1 Bacillota bacterium | reverse complement strand
GCCCACTAGCCCTTGTGTTAGATCAATAGTGCTTTTTAGACCAAAAATTGATTCCCGCACTTCACTGGCAATTCTCTCTACTCCAATTAAGGTCTCCTCTACTTCCTCGTACCGTTTCAATTGCAATAGCTTGGTAGCATATTCTACCTTTGCTCTGATTGCACTAATATTTTGCGCTACACTATCATGAAATTCCCTGGCTAATCTGCTACGTTCATTTTTAATGGCCAGCTTTTCAACTTCAGTTTGTAGTCTCGAGTTATCAATAGCTAAAGCCAAGTGATTAGTAAGATTTTCCCCAATATCAAAGTCTCTCTGTGAAAAAGGTGTTTTGTTATTTACTAGGATAATTAAGCCTATTAGTTTGTTGTTAGAAATAAGAGGATATGCTTGCGAGTAACAATCATTTGTAGATATGCTTATATAATTGTTAAATAAGGAGCAGTCAATAGTATGTAATAGCTCCTGATTATTTTCAAGAGGTTTCCAAAGCTCATTATCATAAGAATGGACGTCTAATTTGGTCAGCATCTGGTTCACTGTATATGTCTCTATTGTGCGTTTGACATCGGTACCTTCAATCAGAATGAGCCACATTTGGTCAAACTGAACTAATCGAAGCAATTCATCATAGAAATCAGTCATAATATTACTTAACTCTACACTGGAGGATAAAGTATGTCCTATATTGTGGCAGGCCTGAATAATAGCCGTTTTTTCTTGCTCTTTTTTATATAAATCAACTAATTCCTGATTCCTACGGCGAATTTCCTCTTGAGCTGTTTTTCGCTCAGTGATATCCCTAGAATGGGTCAACACAAGGGTCTCTCCGCCTAAATCGATGAGTTTAACACTCAGCTCAACCGGTACAGTATTTCCATCCTTCTTGCGATGGGATACTTCACATACTAAAAAACCCTGCTCAAACAACTTTCGCCAGCTGGCTTTATTATCTTTAACAGAACTGGGATCATCAATATCTGCTATAGTCATTTGCGCAAATTCCTTTTTACTATAGCCAAGCATTTTACAGGCTACATCATTGACCTCAAGAAACTTTCCATTTAAGTCATGTAAATAAATAGCATCATTACCACTATTAAAGAGCTGTCTATAGCGTTCTTCTGACAGGGTAATTCCTTTGATCAGTTCTTCCGTAGTAGCATTCTTGTATTTTTTATACTTATTTTTCCACCAGTTGATAAGCCCAAAAATCAGAACTGCTGAAAATATAGTCTGAGGAAACATATTGTTGAACTCTAGTTTGCTTACTAAACCAATAATGAAACTATCCAACATTCTCCCCCCATTTCTTTCTTGCCCAAATTACAAAATTCGACATAGCATTAATAATTCCTTTCACAATAAATAAATTAATAATTGAGTAGGCTCTAAAAACTTGTCCATTAATTCTATTCGGACTTTCCTAAAAAAATGCATAAAAAAAGTGGTGATATATCACCACTAGCTCCACTTATTGACTACACCGCAGATATTCTTTTGCGCAGTTCCTCTATCCCCATCCTCTCAACCAAATGGCTAAACCGTTCCCCTGCTATTCCTTCTCTTTTCAGTATATCAAGACAAACTGTCATTATATCAAATAACTGCTCCTGATCCACTAACTCTACTAAGGTCTCAGCTAAACGCGGATGTCGGCCCAGTCTACCGCCCACAACGATCTTATAGCCAATCTTGTCTGCTACGAGTACCTCTCTAGGGCAAGCGTCAATACACAGTCCACAATTTAAACAACTTTCATAATTAATGCTAATAGTCTTGTTATCCAAAGTCAGGCCATTTTCCCTACATGCTTTGATACATAACCCACAACCGCTGCAGGTATTAGTACTAACTGTCGGTCTTCGCTGCCCTATTATTGAAAAATCCTTTATCTGTGGTTCAGAGCAACTGTTAGGACACCCCGCCACCGCCGCCTTAAATTTATGATGGGATAAAACAGGCTTGCTACCTAGCTTACAGGAAATGTCTGCGGCTAAGTCTGTCGTCTCTACTACATCAATCATAGTCTGAGCAACTTTTTTATCATCAATGACAGATAGGGGACAGCCTGCAGCTCCGCCGCATAGCTTGATTGAGTGATATTTTGATTCTAAACCATTCATTAGTAGACCCTTTTCCACCAGTTCTTCTAGCTTAGCAATTTCCTCTGAAGAGACAGGAATGCCCTCGTTATTTGCTTTATCCTTATTAACACAGGAACTGCTGGCTACACCCCCAAAGAAAGCTTTTTTAGAAGCAGTAATATCTTCAGAGGTTACCAGAGTCCTTCCCTGACTACGTACATAATCCTCAACCTGTTGCTTTACCTTTCTTCTTACAAAAAAAGGTGCTTTGTTTAGCCTAGCCTCCGCTTCTGTCTCCCACTGCATTATGACACTTCCTCTCAACTTTAGTAATTAACCTTAGTTAAATATATAATAATATGTTTTATGGGGAAACAGCTATGATTTAGGTCACAAGTGGTGAACCCTATTAACGCCAAGTCTCTCCTAATTTATTTATAGTAATTTGACCATTAGTAAAATCCACTAATCCTTCACAAAAAACACTTACGGACTCTGTAGGCACAAAGGCCTTTGCCATTACGCTTACGCCATATCCTACCTCTTCTAGCTGATACCCTA
>JAWSUQ010000396.1:0-2672 GCA_033549265.1 Bacillota bacterium | reverse complement strand
CTCCTTTTGTTAAATGATGATTTTTTTATAATACCCATTTTTTTCTTTTCAAATAACTTTATAGAAAAATTATCTTCAGATGCTAAACCAATTCAGAGAGATCCCTTCAATGGCCTTTACTTTTTACTAGACTAAAATGCTATAGGTTTATTATATTCGATATCCGTAATGTCAAATTTAAACCAATTAAAGTCTCCATCCTCTAATTTCCAGGTTACCTGTCCTTTTGTGGGAATCATTATACCCTGAAATTCTTTATACCCTTCCATTGAAACAAGCCATGTTTCAATCCTATATTCTCCATCAAATTCCCCGTATCTTTCGGCAGTAAAACTAACTACTTCCCCCTTCTGGTTAAAATTAAACACTCCAGAAGCTGTTACCCCACCATAGCTCATGGTAGCCAATGCTGATTTTTGATCAATTTCCTCCCATGTTATGTAGTTACTTAAGGCTGCAGTAGGAAACCATACTATTTCTGCAAGATACCTTAACAACGTTCCTTGATCCATTTCCGCTCCAGTAGCGTCAGCAACTTTTATAAGCGACATAACCTTTATCCGCATATTTCCTCTACCCTCTTCATACTTATCTCTACCAACAATATGTACTAGAGGGGCCGCCTTGATTTTAGCCTTCCAAATAAAACCTGGTTCATCAACTGTAAAATATTGCTCAACCTGTACGGGCATCCATGCCTGATCTTCCTTAAGCTTCATCTCCGAGTTTTGCTTTAATCTAACTGCATTAATTCTTTCATTCCCAATCACCTGAGAGTACTGAAGCCACTTTTGAACTGAAGGTGGTAACCCTGCAAGATCTGTTTCTTCTATCATCTCTTCTCTAAACTCTATTTTACTAAAAAAATCATTAACCTCCTCTTTAATCTTCCTATTAAAATGAAAGTTCGCTATCAATGATACTGCTACTATCAATAGAATTATCAACAGAATGCTAAGAAAAATAATTACACCCTTAGACATATCCTCACTCCCCCTGTTTAAAAAGTTCCTTTAATTTATTAACTCCGTAAACCTGTCAATGACTTGATTGGAAATAGTAGATATATCTTCACTTAGATCAATGGCAGGAAGACTTTTATCAACTTTACCAACCATCTTGACAATAAATTTATCGGTATACTTCATGCTACTAATATTAAATTCTCCCCCAAAAATTTCTTTCGTTGCAGCAATATCTAATAGTTCCTTGGGAAAAGCGTTATTTAGTTGAAGTAACGCCCTCTCTTCAGTAAACATACAGCAGATATATAGGCCTAGCTTCTTTTGCCTTAATAAATCAACATTATCTAAGCAAAACTGAGTTACTTCTTTTTGAGCCTTTCCAACATAGATAGAGCTTCCAATGATAACCTTATCATATTGCGAAAGGTCTTTCGGTGTTTCACTTTTTAAATTACACAAATCTACTGCTCCTGAAATTTTTATTGCAATAGTTTTAGCACATTTTTCTGTACTACCATATTTACTGGCATAAGCTATCAATGTAGTCATTTTTCTGCCTCCACTCCTTTATTTGTTTAAATTACGCTCTTAATTCAAGCTTTCTAAAGTACACCACAGTCAAAATAAGAAAAGCAAATGATATGCTTAGATATAGCATCATTTCTCCCACATCCCCTGTCTGGTGATACATTGGTTTCAGCATTGTTCCAACGGCAACAGAGAAAAGTAGAGTAAAGCCTTTAATAAACAACGTAGGGATTAATAATAAGCCTAAGCCTTTATTTTTGAGAGCCATAATTGAGATGACAATAAACAAGGGCAAAATAAAAGCCATATCTAAGATGTAGATAGAGTACAAATTCTCAATCTTTGTACCAGTCTCCATTAAAGGCATTAGATGACTGATCCACATAGGATAAAAAAGTAATGGGATAAATAAAGAAAAGCCGACAGATACATTCCGAATAATCTTAGGAATATTAACTTCTTGCAGCATTTCTTGCCGAACACTGGCCACATTAAATATCAATGTATAAAAAGATAGGCCAAAAATCGCCATGTACAACAAGTATAAGCTATTGTAAAAAATTTCGATAACGTAAATTCCATATGCATAAAAAATGTAGCCAATGATACCAAGGATGACCACTTGTTTTTTAGAATCACTTTCCTTCATAATGCTGACTAATATAATAACTGTAATAGAAGCAAGAATAGTCATTAAGTCCTGAGAGAGCACTCCTGGCATTACCTCATTACTAGCTAACCCATTATAGATGCTAGGATTAACTACTCCCAATAATGCTGCAATTAAAGACAGTACTGCAATGATCATCCATAAAATTTTATTCAAGCCGAGATTTTTTATCATGTTTAGTCCCCCAATTTTCATATAATATAAAATTAAATTTTTTCAATTTTTTTTAGTAACTTATTTAGACCATCATAAAGTCCATTTAATTCAGTTTCACTAAAATCCTCATATAACATATTAAAGAAACGCAAATCCTCATTTTCCCGATTCTGCCAAAAGGCATAACATTTTTCCGTTAATCGAAGTCTAGTAGCTCTTCGGTCTTTTTCATCTTTCACCATTTCCAAAAAGCCTTTTTGATGGAGCTTAAGAGCAATTTGCTTGACGTTTTGATGAGAACTACCCATAGCCTGTGCGACCTCAGTAAGGGTTGGGGGTTCGTTAAAAAACTC
>JAWSUQ010000395.1:0-2682 GCA_033549265.1 Bacillota bacterium | reverse complement strand
GATATCTTGGTTAAAGGCTTAAGGTCTATTCCAGGCTTTAGTTGTCCTACCCCTCGTGGAGCTTTTTACGCCTTCCCTAATATTACTGAAACTGGCTTTAACAGCACTGAGCTAGCGGATAAACTATTAGAAGAAGGTGGCGTAGCTACATTAGATGGTCGTTCCTTCGGGGCTGAAGGCAATGGCTACTTAAGGTTTTCCTATGTAAATTCTAAAGAAAATATCTATAAAGCATTAGAAAGAATAGAAAGTGTTGTGACACAAACGGCTAAAAGAAAAATCATCTAATCAATCCTCTAATATTAAAAGCTGTCAAAGAAGACAGCTTTTTTCTTTTCACCGTAAATTGAAATCCTTCTAGATGGTTTAACGGGACAAAGTAACACCGCCATCAATTACTATTGTTTGCCCAGTTACATAATCAGATTTTACTAAGCCTACAATCACCTCTGCCACATCCTCAGGGTACGCTGCTCTTCCCAGGGGAGTATTACCTGATAGCTTTTCGATATGGTCTTCTTTGCCTGCAACCCATCTAGTCAAAACAATTCCTGGTGCAACAGCGTTTACTCGTACCTCTGGAGCTAACACTATTGCCAAGGATCTTGTTACACTTAAAGCAGCAGCCTTAGATGCAGCATAAGCTATAGAGCTGCCTCTCCCTGTGATCCCTGCGATGGAGGATACATTAATAACACATCCTTTATTCCGCTTTAGCTCTGCAGTACAGGCACGGCTTAAGGTAAACAGCCCTTTTACATTTGTGTCAAAGGCTCTGTCCCAATATTCATCCTTCAAACCTTCTAAATCTTCAAGATTTACAAAGTCAGTTGTTCCAGCATTGTTTACTAAAATATCAATTCTGCCGAATTCACTGATAACATCTTGCACCATTTTACGGTTTTCTGCATCTTTAGATACATCAGCTTGATAGACCATCCCTTTAACACCTAGCTTTTTCACCTCTTCCAAGGTGGCCTCTGCATCTTTAACAGATTTAGAGTAGTTAATCACTACGTTAATTCCTAGCTTAGCTAGCATTAGAGAGGTGGCCTTGCCAATACCTGTCCCTCCACCAGTAATTAAAGCTACTTTACCCTTCTGCTCCATATCTTTCTCCTCCTTTATTAGGTATCTTCTAATAATGCCACCAGCAAGCAAAAAATAAACGGCCCCAAAGATAATTATGAGAGCCGTTTCAGAGTGCATATTTAGTTAAATTCTATTATCTTACGCTTTTTTTAATAAAGCATATCTCATACTGTCTATCAATGCCTGCCAGCTAGCTTCAATAATATTGGCCGACACTCCAACAGTACTCCAGTTCCGCAAGTGATCAGTTGATTCTATTAGTACCCGTACCTTAGCCTCGGTTCCGTCTTTTTCCTCTAATACCCTTACCTTGTAGTCAGCTAGATGCATGTTCTTTATGTTGGGATAGAACTCCTCTATGGCTTTTCGTAAGGCATTATCCAAGGCATTAACTGGACCAGTACCCTCTGCTGCGGTATGGACTATTTCGCCTTTTACCTTTAGTTTAACTACCGCTTCAGAAACAATGTCTCTATCTGCATGCTTTTCAATCATTAGCTTAAAGGACTGCAGCTCAAATACTTCTTCTGCTTGACCACCGGCCTTCATTAGAAGTAGCTCTAAAGAAGCCTCTGCTCCTTCAAATTGATAGCCTTGGTGCTCTAAATGTTTTATTTCCTCTATCACTGCCTTGGACTGCGGAGCGTTAAAATCCAAGTCTAAATTTAGCTCTTCTGCCTTATATCGTAGATTGCTAACTCCCGAAAGCTCTGACACTAATACTCGCTGTTTATTGCCTACTAGCTCAGGCTTAATATGCTCATAGGTGGATGAGTTCTTTAACAGAGCACTAACATGAACTCCACCTTTATGAGCAAAAGCACTAGCCCCTACAAATGGCTGGTTGTTGGGGGGAACCACATTGGCAATCTCATTTACATAACGGGATACCTCCGTAAGCATGGACAGCTTTCCTTCAGGCAATGCTTGAACGCCTTGTTTAAGCTGCAGGTTAGGAATAACAGAGCAGAGATTGGCGTTACCGCAGCGTTCACCAAACCCATTGATAGTGCCTTGTACCTGGAGAGCACCTGCCTCTATAGCCATTAGTGTGTTGGCCACTGCCAGCTCACTATCATTATGAGCATGAATTCCCAGGGGTATAGTTACTTCTGCTTTCACCTTTTTGATTACCTGTTGGATTGTTAAAGGTAGTGTTCCTCCATTGGTATCACATAACACAATCCAGCTAGCACCTGCTTCTGCAGCTGCTTCTATAGTTTTAAGGGCATACTCTGGATTTGACTGGTAGCCATCAAAAAAATGTTCGGCATCGTAGATTACCTCAATACCTTGATTTTTCAGAAATGCCACTGAGTCTTTTATCATGGCTATATTTTCTTCCAAAGTAGTTTTTAGGGCTTCCGTTACATGAAAATCCCAGCTTTTGCCCACTAAAGCACAGGCTTTTACGTCAGCTTCAATTAAACAGCGCAAGTTCTTATCCTCTTCCGCAGCTATATTAGGTCTCCTAGTGCTTCCGAAGGCAGCAATCACTGCTTTATTTAGCTTCAACTCCTTAACTCGCAGGAAAAATTCCATATCCTTAGGGTTAGAGCCAGGCCAGCCGCCTTCAATATAGTCTACCCC
>JAWSUQ010000394.1:0-2722 GCA_033549265.1 Bacillota bacterium | reverse complement strand
CTATATTTTGCTGGATCTCATTCCTTAGTTTGCCTCTAACAACTTATTTTTAACAATAACAACAGGACAATTAGTAACTTTTCGGGATAAAAACAAAAACTCCTGCCTTAGCTAGAAAATTTTGTCGAGAAAACACATTTCCCATTAAAAGTTTTTCCAATAAAAAGTGCTAGGAGCCTTTTATTAGCAATACCCCTAGCACTACAAATCATTCATTTATTTAAATTCAAACACATTATTTTCAAACCTTGAATTTAGCCGTTAGCTCTTTTAGTTTATTGGCTAGGTGGGCCAACTGATTAGCCGAGGCAGTTACCTCCTCCATAGCTGAGGTTTGTTCCTCGGCAATAGATGCCATTCCTTCTGCTCCATCACTTACCTGCTTGGCCACCTTGCTAATGTCGCTAACAGACTTTACAATAGTGTTGCCCCCTGCAGCCACCTGCTCCGAAGACGTTGCCATTTCCTGAACTTGAATATTAAACTCCTTAATAGAGCTGGCAATTTCACTAAATACCTGTCCCGTTTCGGTAGCCATCTTACTACCTGTTTCCACTTCCTGATAGCCTTGCAGCATAGCGTTCACTGCTTCCCCAGTTTCCCGTTGCACCTCGGTAATCAGACTGGAAATTTGGTTAGCTGCTTGGGCAGATTGCTCTGCCAGCTTTCGCACCTCATCAGCCACTACAGCAAAGCCTCTACCTTGATCTCCCGCTCGGGCAGCTTCAATAGCCGCATTTAAGGCCAGTAAATTAGTCTGTTCAGCTATGCCAGTAATTACACCCAGGATCTTACCTATTTCCTGAGATCTCTCCTCCATGGCTCGAACTTTCGCAGCTGACTGTCCTACAACAGAGGTAATAGCCTTCATTTGTACTACCATCTGCTCCACCTTAGTCTGTCCTTGACCTACATATCCGTAAGTTTGCTTTCCATTTGCTGCTACTTGGACTGCTGAACTGGCCATTTGCTGCATGGCTTCTGCAATTTCTTCCACCACCGCCATTACTTGGTCCACTTGCTTTACCTGCTCATCAGCCCCGAAAGTCAGTTGTTGACTGGTGGCGGAAACCTCCTCAGTTCCTTTAACGGTTTGTTCTGCACCTTCACTTAGGCTATTTGCAGCTAGAGACATATCCTTAGTGCTGCTATCAATTTCCTCTACCAGTTGCTTTAAATTTGTCAGCATGATATTAAATGCATCCACTAAGTCGTGAATTTCCCCTACCGCCCTGACTTTTACTTCATCGGTAAGATCACCAGCGGCCACTTGTTTAGCTGCTTTTGCCAGCCGCTTGATAGGTCTAGTGACGTTAACTGCAATAAATATACCAATAGCTAATCCTAGCACCAATGCTACCAGTACGCTTATGATCACTGACCCTCTTAGCTCATCCCTTTTTTGAGCTATAATAAGGGCTTCATTATCATTTTGGGCAACAGTATAGCCTACATATTCATCTATAGCTTCAACTACACTTATTCCTGCAGGCTCAACTTCTGCCTTGAGCCTGGTCATGGCATCCTCTACATTTCCTCGCTCCCAATTCATTATGGCATTGGTAGCATATCCAGAAAATTTATCCTGATTATACTTGATTCTCTGTAATAAATGAGCCTCTTCTTCACTTTTATGATTTTTTAGCAGCTCATAGTACTGGCTTTCAAAGGCCTTAGTAGCAGCTTCATAGCGCTGTTTCAATTGGGGATCATCAAATAGAAAATATCCTTTAAAATTATTCATTTGGTCAAAGATGATATCTTGAAGCCCATTAGAAATTAGCACCTGCTCCATTCTCATTTGGATAGCCTGCTGGTTTTCTTCTTCTAATTGATTTAAGCTATAAATGCTAATTCCTGCAATAGAGCCTATCAGCAGAATTAAAAAAATAAAGCCCGCTAAAATATGCATTCTCAAGGAGGCTTTTTTTACTAGGGATAGAATAGAAACAGAGCTTTTAGGCTTACCTGATGTTGCTTTTTTATTAGCCACATTATTTCCCCCTCCACAAATAATAAGAGAAACATCAATTTGACACAGAAACATATATATTTATAAAATTATAAATTTTCCCGTCCTAATGACATAATGAACAAGTATTCTACAATAACTATTGATTTCCTGTAAGTATATTAGTTATTTTTGGTACAAGCTGGAAATTGTACTAAAGTAAAAAAATTGTCATGCGCCAAGTCTTTAGATGCCGGCGGAAGCCCTACAAAAGAAAAGCAGCCTCCATTAGAGACTGCTCCTAATTGCTTAAAACCATGCTATATTGCCTACTATTACTACTTAACTTTTGTATTTTCGTAAATAGGCGGACATAAATTGATCTAATTGCCCATCCATCACACTGTCAGTATTGCCTGTTTCTACATTGGTCCGATGGTCTTTCACCAAGCTA
This sequence comes from Bacillota bacterium, assembly GCA_033549265.1. GTDB lineage: Bacteria > Bacillota > Desulfitisporia > Desulfitisporales > JAWSUQ01 > JAWSUQ01. The sequence goes on along the minus strand of JAWSUQ010000394.1, from coordinate 317 downwards.
TAGGGATGAAATACATAAGACCTTATTTGACTTCCCCAGCCAATTTCCTGCTGATCCCCCCGCAGGCTTGCTATCTCTGCCTGTTGGGCTGCCAGCTGTCGCTCCAGCAGCTTCGCTTGTAGTATCTTCATTGCTGCATTGCGATTATTCATCTGAGACCGTTCATTTTGGCATTGTACCACAATCCCTGTGGAAAGGTGCGTTATTCTGACGGCAGAGTCAGTTTTATTAACATGCTGCCCCCCTGCTCCACCAGCCCGATAGGTATCCACCTTTAAATCAGCTGGGTCTATCTTCACCTCAGCGTCTTCCTCCAC
>JAWSUQ010000393.1:0-2747 GCA_033549265.1 Bacillota bacterium | reverse complement strand
CCTCCTATTGCCACTTGCAGCGCCAGCATCAGATCCAGGTTTCCATGGGAGCCGTAGATGAAGGTGCTGACGATGGCCGTTGGCAGGATAATAGCCAAGGAGGTACCATGGGCCTGATGCTGCCTCTCATACAGGAGGAATACCATAGCGGGAATGAGAATAGTCCCACCGCCAATGCCTAATAGGCCATTGACCAGTCCACTTAATAAGCCAATGACAAAAATCATGGCTAATCGCTTTATACTAATATTTATGCCGAGTAAAGTGTAATCTTTTTTCATATACACATTGTTGCCCAGATAAACTATTTTAATGTGTGAATTTAATAGGATGATTTTAAAAACATATTTTTTTATGTTAAGGAATGTAAAAATATATGTACTCTCTGTTAGTGCAGAAACGATATGATAACCATTAACAGCATCCCCACCGCTACTCCCAGTCTGGCATAATTAGGATGGCGCCTTTTTGCTTCAGGCAGCAGCTCATACTTGACGATATAGGTCATTGCTCCACCTGCTAACGCTAATAGATAGGCCATGGATTGGGGAGAAAAACTCACCAAAATTAATCCTATCAACGTACCAACAGGCGTAAACAGGGCTACAATCAAGGTAATCAGCATGATGACCCAGCCCGCGGTGCCGGCCATTTTTAAAGGTGCTGCCACCGCCATCCCTTCAGGAATATTGTGCATGCCGATAGCTAGGGTTAAGGAAAAGCCCAGCTTGTCAGCGGCGGTGTAGCCTACTGCAATAGCAATCCCTTCCGGCAAGTCATGGAGAGCTATACCGATAGCTATGAGATAGCCCATTTTTCTGAGATAAGCACTATTTCGCTTCTTCTCTCTTTTGGCAAAGCTAGCAAAAAATTTATCCAGTATACTCAATATCAGGACGCCACTGAGAAACCCCAGTACTGCCACCAATAGGCTTCCATAGGCCAAGGAGGAGGGGATCAGATCTAATAATACTACTACTATCATAATCCCAGCAGCACCCCCTAGCATCATCGCTAGGGTTTCTTCCTGAGGTCTGCCGATAGCCACTACTATAAAGGCCCCAAAGGCAGTAGCCAAGCCAGCAATCAAACTGGTAACCAGCGTTTCAATCAATCTTCATCACCCTCATTGCATAATCTTTACATCTTATGCCTTGAGGGTAGCTGCTAGACCTAGAATTTCAGACATGCACCGTTTGAAAGGCTGCCGCTTTATCTAATCTGTTCATCACAGCTAGTCCTACTCCTGTAGGGGGATAAGCCTCCACCACAATTAGCTCTATCCCTAGCTGATCGCATTCCCGTAATACTCGGTAGATCTGACGGCCTACTTCCTCCATATCATCTCTAGAGCCCAGCACGAATGCTTGATCAGGAGCAGTTAATAAGTCAATTTCCCGGTCCACTGCCTCCTCACTGATCATTACCGCCACCTTCAGCTTATCCCGCTTACCTTGCTCCACTAGCGCCAAGATTTTATTGGCAACCTGTCTAACCTCAGGACCCTTTACTAGTACCACCTGGGCCTCAGGAGCGTAATGGGTATATTTCATCCCTGGGGCTTTGGGAGCTCCTCCCCCATCACCAATAGCTAAATTTGGGTCTATTTCTACCTTTTCCACCACTTCCTGAAGCATGTCCAAGGTAATGCTGCCAGGACGCAGTATCACCGGTACCTCTCCGGTAATATCCAACACCGTAGATTCTAACCCTACCTCAGTGGGCCCTCCATTGACAATGGCCTCTACCTTACCCTGTAAATCGTTATAAACGTGGGCTGCTTCTGTAGGGCTTGGTTTGCCCGAAAGATTAGCGGAAGGAGCCGCCACCGGCACCGCCGCTGCTTTTAAGAGGGCTAAGGCCACCGGATGATCAGGCATACGGATAGCTACCGTATCTAGTCCTGCCGTTACCTCCTGGGGAATTAGGTCACTTTTGGGAAATACTAAAGTGAGGGGCCCTGGCCAAAAGGCATCCATCAAAGGCTCTGCTACCGGCGGCACTTTGGCCACCAAGGGAGCTAAGCTGTCCCGATCTGCTATATGTAATATTAAAGGGTTATCTTGGGGCCTTCCTTTGGCCTTAAAAATTTTGGTTACTGCCTCCCCAGATAAGCCATTGGCCCCTAGACCATATACGGTTTCTGTAGGAAAGGCCACTAGCTTACCCTCTGCCAGCAGCTGTCCTGCTATCTTCAGCTGCTTCTCCAGAGGCTCGTCTCTATTTATCGTTATTATTTTAGTATCTTGTTCCACCTGCGATTCCTCCTTGCCGCTTACAGCTTGCACCAGTCTTTAGGTCGATTCGATGTTAAATTGACGCTATCTTTACCTGTTTAGCACTTGCTTTAGCATTAATGGCGTCAGTACGGTAGTAATCAGCACCATTATCACCAGGCTGACAAACATATTGCCGTCAATAATGCCTTTACTCATTCCCAGGGATGCCATAATTAAAGCTATTTCTCCTCTAGATACTAGACCAGTGCCTACTACCAAAGAGCTAGTCAAGGAGAAGCCAGCTAATCTGGCCCCCAGGCTGCCGCCAAAAGTCTTAGTAGCCACCGCCATGATGGTCAGGGAGGTGACAAAGGCTAAGGAATTACCTAGCTCCGAAACATTGGTGCTTAAGCCAATATTGATTAAAAATACTGGAATAAAAAGGCTGTAGCTTAATGACTCTACTTTATCATACAAAACGTCAGCAAAGCCACTATTTTCTATAATTAACCCCGCTAAATATGCTCC
>JAWSUQ010000392.1:1806-2763 GCA_033549265.1 Bacillota bacterium | reverse complement strand
GTATTTTTATTGATTAAGCCTTTTTCTTCAGCATCCTTTAGCATAGCATTTCCAATTCTGTCTTTTACACTGCCTGCAGGGTTAAAATACTCAAGCTTCGCGATTAGTCTCGCTTCAAGACCAGCACTTTTGTTGTAGTTTTGGAGCTCCAACAGCGGCGTGTTACCAATCAGATCCGTAAGGTTTCCAGCTATCTTTTCCATCTTATCTCCTCCATTTTTGTATTTCCAAGTATTCATACCGTTTTTATAGGATATAAAAATTATAATATTTTTTCTAGATACTGTCAATGTTTTTTACCTTTAAACAAAATAATTCTTTATGTTAGTGCATTATCAAAATCCTCTAATAGATCATCAATCTCTTCTAGTCCAACTGATATCCTGATTAGATCATCAGTAACCCCAAGCCTTTCTCGTTCAGTTAGGGGCATAGCTGCATGAGACATTTTAACAGGATAAGAGACAATTGTCTCTACGCCTCCTAAACTTACCGCCACAGCTGCCAGCTTTACCAATTTAATAAATTTCTTAGCGGTTTCTGTATTGATGGCTTTAAAGGATAGTACCGCACCAGGTCCATCCGCTTGGGCCAAATGAATATCTCTGCCGGGATGCTCTGCTAAGCCGGGATAATAGACCTGAGCAATTTTTTGGTGTTTAGCCAACCACTCTGCTAAAATTTGCGCATTTTGCTGCTGGTATTCCATTCTAACTTTCAAGGTTTTTAATCCTCTAATCAGTAACCAGCAATCTTGAGGTCCTAAAATTGCTCCAAAGCTATTTTGAACAGTATAGACCTGCTTTGCCAACTGCCGATCTTTTACCACTACTAAACCACCAACCACATCACTATGCCCCCCTACAAACTTAGTGGCGCTGTGAATGACTACATCAGCTCCAAGCTCCAAGGGTCTTTGCAAATAGGGGGACATAAAGGTGTTATCTACTATTACCA
>JAWSUQ010000392.1:0-1796 GCA_033549265.1 Bacillota bacterium | reverse complement strand
CTTAATTGCTCCTTTTAAATCTGTGACCTTTAGCAGTGGGTTAGAAGGAGTTTCTAAAAAAATAGCTTTTGTATTGCTTTTTATGTTAGCTTTGACGCTACTTAAATCACCGGCATTGACAAAGGTAAACTCCACATTAAAACGGTTAAAAAACGAAGTACTGATCCTGTATGTTCCTCCGTATACATCCTCACAGATAATAATATGATCATTGGCGGAAAAGGTAGCCAGCACAGACGAAGTTGCTGCCATCCCTGAAGAAAAGGCAAATCCCCTCTCGCCACCTTCCAGTAGGGCAAAGGTCTCCTCCAATGCTTTTCTGGTAGGATTCCCCGATCTAGAGTAATCATACTCCTGAGGCTTGTCCACATCCTCTTGATGGTAGGTTGATACCTGATAAATAGGTATGCTTAAGGCACCTGTATTTTTGTCCATCTTACTTTTATTATGAATAAGCTTTGTTCCAAATTTCAAATTAATCACCTCATGGCTTGCTCTAAATCAGCAATAATATCTTCAACTGCTTCAATGCCTACAGAAAGCCTTAATAACCTGTTATTTACTCCTATTTTTTCTCTTATTTCAGCAGGAATTGCCGCATGGGTTTGGTTAATGGGATAGGTTATTAGACTCTCCACTCCCCCGAGGCTTTCAGCATAAGCAATCAGCATTACCTTACTTAATATATGCTCCACTAGGTCAACCTCTTTTACAGTAAATGAAATTATGGCACCATATCCCTCAGCCTGCTTTTTTGAAAGCTGATAACCTTCATGATCCAATAGCCCTACGTAATATACTCGATCCACCTTAGTATGGTTTCTTAACCAATTAGCTATTTCCAGTGCGTTTCGCTGCTGTTGCTCCAATCTAATTCCCAGAGTTTTTATACCTCTTAATATCAACCAGCTGTCAAAAGGTGAAAGCACAGCTCCTACAGATTTCTGAACTAGCTCTAACTGCTCTGTTAATGCCTTATCGTTAGATACAACCAAGCCAGCTAAGGTATCATTGTGGCCTCCTAAATATTTGGTACCACTATGGACAACAATGTCAGCCCCTAACTGAATGGGTCTTTGGAAATAGGGGGTAAGAAAAGTATTATCAACTATTGTAATTAGGCCTCTACTTTTTGCTAAAGCTACAGTGCTGGCAATATCTGTAACCTTCATAGTAGGATTAGATGGAGTTTCAATAAAAATTCCTTTAGTATTATCTTTAATATTCTCCTGAATTTTTTCCTGCAGACTAGTATCAACGTATGAAAATTCTAACCCATGCTTTTTATAAATTTCCTCAAACAGCCGATAAGTACCTCCATATAAATCATCAGAAACAATAAGATGATCACCATTAGCAAACAGCTCTATTACTGAGGTAATGGCAGCCATTCCACTAGAAAAAGCTAACCCTTTTTGTCCTTTTTCTAGTATCGCAATTGTATCTTCTAGCTCTTCTCTAGTAGGGTTCTGTACTCTGCTATAATCATATCCTGTAGATTGATTTAACCCTGGATGCCTAAAGGTAGCACTTTGATAAATAGGGAAGCTGATGGCCCCTGTATGGGGATCAGAGCCTCTGCTGCCATGTACCAATTTTGTTTTCATGTGCATAGCATATCCCATCCTTGTATGGTTTCTTTTAAAGAATGCAGGTATAACCTCTTCTTTTAGTAAATCAGTATCTTTTGTATTATGCTTACTATTATGGGTATTATTCTGCTAGCCCCTTTCATAGCCTGCTTTTTTAGCTAACAATAAAGCAGACCTGGTTAAAGGCCTGCTTTATTATCCTGC
>JAWSUQ010000391.1:0-2778 GCA_033549265.1 Bacillota bacterium | reverse complement strand
AATCAAAAAATCCGTTAGGCTCCATAACCTTCATGATAGTATAACCATGTCCCTGAGGTTTCTCTTCCATTACTACATCATAAGGAAGAGCCCCCACCATAGCAAACTCCTGCCCTTTATAAATTAGCTTTCTACCTAGGTACATCAGACCACCGCATTCTGCATAAACTGGAAGTCCTTGATAGATAGCCCTCAAAATATTAGCCCGCAGCTCTTTATTTGCATCAAGACCAGCTCCAAAGAGTTCAGGAAATCCTCCTCCAATGTAAAGCCCATCTACCTGGTGTAAGGAAGTGTCTACTAAGGAGTTAATGAAAACTAGCTTAGCTCCTTCGCTTTCTAATTGTCTAAGGTTTTCGGGGTAATAGAATGAAAATACCTGATCTCTAATTACTGCAATAGTTACCCGTTTGCTCCCTTGTTGACCCTTTAGATAACTATTTGCTTCCTTAGAAAAGCTGTAATTTGGCAGTGAATCGTTATTACTGGCTATTTTTAACAACCTCCGCAAGTCTACGTTTTCAGCAATTACATTTCCGATAGCCTCAACAGTTTTAGTAAACTTATCTGTTTCGTTTGCTGGAATTAGCCCTAAATGACGATCAGGTATTGTCAGGTTATTATTTTTAGGAATACTGCCAATTACTGGAACCCGACAAAATGTCTCGATAGCTTCCCGTAAAATTCGTTGATGCCTTGCTCCCCCAACCTTATTTAAAATTATACCGCTAATGTTTACCTCTTTATCAAAGTGCTGATACCCTAGCACAGTAGCAGCAGCGCTTCTAGTCATTCTAGTACAGTCCAACACTAAAATAACTGGGGCTTTAATTATTTTAGCAATTTGAGCAGTACTACCAGAGCCCTGTAAATCTAATCCGTCATATAAACCCATTGCTCCCTCGACAATTGAGATATCGGCTTGTTGTGATTGTTCTAGAAAAGAGTCAAGAATAGTCTGATTTGACATCATGACAGAATCTAAATTACTACATGGTCTTCCTGCAATAGCTGTCATCCAGCTAGGATCGATATAGTCCGGTCCTTTTTTGAAGGGTTGGACTGTTAATCCCAGATTGGTTAAAGCCGCTAACAATCCCATAGTGACAGTTGTTTTGCCAGATCTTCCTTTAGGAGCGCCAATGACAATTCTAGGTATACTTTGGGCAGTCATATTTTTCCCTCCATATAGTGACATAGAAATTTATCAACCTTCTAAGAAGTCTAAAAATGGAGTCTTTATATCCACAAATGCATTCACCACCAATTCAACTAATCCACCATAATGCACATTAAAATTATCTGTCAGCTCATAGTGCTCTAATATGTCCCTGATGGCACCTTTGCAGTTTGAGCAAGGTGCACATACATATTTAGGCATGGTCTTATCCTCCAATACTCCATGAAAAGCTTCGAGTATTTGTTTGAACTTCATTCTAGTACTTACGTTTTTTCTAAAGTCACTAAAATTTAGAGAGTTCATTATTGCAAATCCACTTCCACCACCGCAACAGTAATTATGTACCCCATCCGGAGTCATAGTCATAAATTGGGGACAAATAGCATTAATTATTTTCCGCTGGGGCTGAACAATCCCCATCATTCTCACTACATTACATGGATCGTGTAATGTAACAGGAAAATTATTTTTTGCCGGGTCAAGCTTAAGCCTTTTGTTTTTTATCAAATCCCATAATAATGGGAGGAAGCTCTCTCTTGGGATGTAATCGGAACCGTATATCATTCTATCTGCACTAACGGCCGCTGCTTTATGAGCATGACCACACTCCGCAATAACTATTCTTTTGGCGCCTAGGTCTCTAGCAGCTTTTAGCTGCTGTAGAGCAATTTTTTTTGCTTGCCCATCATCATACCATAATCCATAATTTACGTTATCATAACCTAGTAGGTCGCTACTTAAGGTCCAGTCAAGTCCAGCTTCTTCAAATATTATGGCGAATGCCGCAGGGTTTTCTGGCCATGCCATAAACTCCCCTGCATTATGGGTTAATAAAATATCTGCCCCCCTTTTATCAATTGGCATTTTGATGGGCTTCCCGATTTTTTCTTCTATATCCTCTTCCATGAATTCTATGATATCCAAAAATGCAGGCTTAGTAATCCCTGTAGAGGACCCAGTTTTCATCTGCAGCATTGTTCCCTTTTCGTGAAGCGGCTTAGGGGCTATACCCATTTCCTGACTAAATATTTTTCTTATTTCTCTAGCTAACAGACCATTGTCCAATCCTAATGGACAGGTTTGGGCACATCGTCTACATAAATTGCACCTGTAGGCAAGCTCCCCTAGGCGGGCAATTGTTTCCCAGTTTATATCTATATCGGCACCAACAAAGCCGGCGAAAAGACCCCCGCTTTTTAGAATACGCTTTTTGGCAATTTTTCTTAAAACCTCTGACCGGAAAATTGGGCGATATAATTCGTTTTCACCACTGGCCTTAAAGATATGACAGGCATCTGAGCAAGTATTGCACTTAGCGCAATATTCAAAGGATACCATTAACGGCTGCAGGTAATTTTTATTAGCATCACTTGAAAAAATTTTTTCAAGTCCATTCAAAAATTTATTAATAAATTCCTCTTCCTCTTCTCTAGTTTTAGGTCTTGTTAGTGCATCGATCCCAATAAAACCATCTAGTGAGGTGCAATATTTCTCTTTCCAGGTATCTTTTACTTCTATAAATAGTGATTGATCTTGTTGATCAAAAGGGGCAGGCAAATCCATTAGTTTTCCAAGCTTTGTCAACTGCCCACCAAGCT
>JAWSUQ010000390.1:0-2843 GCA_033549265.1 Bacillota bacterium | reverse complement strand
AATGCAAATTAACTTTTTGCCGGCGGGCAACACAACTGAAAAAGGAACCCAGACGAAAGCCCAGCAGGAAACTGATGCTTTTGCCAAGCTTCTGGAAGAGGCCCAAAAGAGCAACAACGATGAAAAGCTAAAAGAAGCCTGCCAGCAATTTGAGTCATACTTTCTCAATCAGATGCTTAAGGGCATGAAAAATACTATTCCTAAGAATGACATGATGCCTAAGAGCTATGCCCGAGAAATTTATGAGGGAATGCTAGATGAGCAGTATAGCGAATCTATGTCTAAAGCAGGCGGTATTGGCTTGGCTAAAATGTTGTACGATGATTTGAGTAAAAGAAAATAACCAAAGCAGAAAAAGCACCTTCCATCTGGAGGTGCTTTTTGGCATAAAAAAGCCCTTTCCTGCTAATAACTAACATAGTTATGAGAAATTTAACATGACAGCAGGAGGGCCGTCCTTAATGAAATTTATTAGGAAGCTTATAATATTAGCATTATTGCTATTTGTTGGAGTAGGGTTAGCTGGCGCCAATAAAATGGAGCTACAAAGCTCTGGAATCAATCTAAAAGATAGCTACGTTGCTTATAACCATGACAATCAGATAGGTGAAGTTACTGAAAATGACCAAGAAAATAAAGAATATCTTGCAAACCAACAGAATCATGAAAGACAAAGTGAGTCGCCCGAACAATGGCTTGTAGCGCTCCAGGAGGAAATTACCATAGAGCTGGAACAAGTAGAGCGGAAACATTCAGAAAGCAGCAGGCACCAACAGGCACCAAATCAGTCTAGATGGGAACCGACTTGGGTCAGCAATAATCGAGCCAATGAGAAGCTTAATCAGGAGACTGAGAACCTAAATGTCCTTTTTATAGGGGTGGGGGATGGGGAGCTAAAAATGGTGTCCCTTTATTCCATTGACCATGAGGATACCTGGGGCTCTGCCGCTATATTTTTTCCTACCGTCACCACGGTGGCAGAAGGAACCAGCCCATTGCTGTTGAAGGATATATATAAGCAAAAGGGAGTAGACGGGATAGTGTTGGCCTTAGAGGATAAGCTGGAGGTGGCCATAAACTATCACATCAGGGTGGATCGGGAAGTGCTGACCAAGGTAGCGGAGATTATTGACCCCATCTATGTTGAAGGGGAGGAAGTTGATATCCATAACCTTTTTGATATGGAGGTAAGTGAGCATGATGACTATATTCTAGGGCAGTTAGTGAGCCAGTTTAGAAAGCCGTCAGTATTCTTCTTTTCCTTGCCGGAGCTATTTTTTTCCTTTAGGAGGCATATATCTACTGACTTTGCCATTACCCCCAGCAATCTCTATCTCCATTACCGGGTTGCTAGGAATATTGAAATAGAGCAGTTGACCAAAACTATTGTATCGGGCTGGGATTACTACTATCAGGGAGAAACAGTCAGGATAATACCAGAGGATACCTGGAAAAACGTTGTCTACCGTCTGACGAAAGGGGGAAATAGAATTGAGTAAAGTTATCCGTGTAAATATGAGTGATTTATCAATTAAAGAAGAGACTTTGGCAGATAAGTATCAATTCATGGGAGGGAGAGGACTAACCTCTAGTATTGTAGCTGAGGAGGTGGAGCCAACATGCCATCCATTAGGGCCCAAAAACAAGCTGGTACTGGCTACTGGAATTTTTGCAGGAACTCCCTTATCCAGCTCCAGCCGCATATCTATTGGTGCCAAAAGCCCTCTTACTGGCGGCATTAAAGAAAGCAATGGTGGAGGCATTACTGCGCTGAAAATGGCTAGGCTAGGCATCAGAGTAATAATCATCGAGGGTCAACCAGTAGACCGCCGCGAAAACCTTAATCAACTGCCCCTATATAACCTGGTGATAAACAAGGAAGGGGCTAAACTAGTAGCAGCCAATGACCTCCGAGGAATGGGCAACTACCAGCTAGTTAAGCAAATGAATAAGAAATATGGAGAAAGCATTGCAGTAGCATCGATTGGACCAGTAGGGGAACGGCGGCAAACGGCGGCAGGAATAGCCAATACCGATAGAGAAGGACGACCCTCCCGCTTTTGTGGTCGAGGGGGCCTAGGGGCAGTCATGGGCAGCAAGGGCATTAAGGCCGTCGTCCTTGATGATACAGGTTGCAAGCCTCCCGAAAGCCATGATAAGGACGCCTTTAAAGAACTGTTTCGAGAGTACAATCAGCTCCTGCTCTCAAACGAAATCATCAAGGGCTATACCGAATACGGTACAGCGGGAATGCTGGAAAATACTAATGCTATGGGGATACTGCCAACTCGAAACTTTAGTACCGGGGTATTTCCGGAGGCGGAACAAATTGGCGGTGAAGCTCTAAGAAGCCTGATTCAAGAGCGGGGTGGAGCTGGAGAGACTACCCATGGCTGTATGCCGGGCTGTGTTATTCGCTGCTCCAATGTCTATCCTGACAAGGATGGTCAAGAAGTAGTTTCACCCTTAGAGTATGAAACTATTGGCTTAATGGGTTCTAACTGCGATATCGGAGACTTGGATACTATAGCCCAAATGAACTATATTTGCAATGATATAGGAATGGATACCATCGAAGCGGGAGCCGCTTTGGCGGTAGCCATGGATGCTGGCGTTATTCACTTTGGAGACGGTCCAGAAGCCCTCAGGCTCCTGGAGGAGGTCAGAACCGGCACAGTGGTAGGCCGAATGCTGGCGGAAGGAGCAGAGATCACCGGCCGGGTCTTAGGAGTAAGGCGAATACCGGTAGTTAAGGGTCAGGCCATGCCCGCCTACGAGCCTAGAGGTATTAAAGGCTTAGCAATCACCTATGCCACCTCCCCTATGGGTGCCGACCACACAGC
>JAWSUQ010000389.1:0-2852 GCA_033549265.1 Bacillota bacterium | reverse complement strand
AGCACCTGAGCTTCTATTGCCAAAAATAGTTTCTTCAGCTATAGCTCCCCCCAAACAAATTTTAATTTGGTTTTCTAGCATCAACAAGGTATATAAATAAGTGTCTCCACTTGGTGTCTGTCGCATATATCCTAATGCATTACCTCTTGGTGTAATAGTTAATTGCGCCACAGACTTTGGTTTTACCCATTCACTTACTAGAGCGTGTCCCGTTTCGTGCACTGCTATCCGCTTTATTTCTTCCTCCGAGGGCTTTCGCTCTACTTTTTCCCCCATCATTACCTTGTCTATTGCTTCCGTTAAATGTTCAATAGAAATAACAGCACTATTCTGCCGCATAGCTAATATAGCGGCTTCGTTTAACAAATTTTCTAAATGTGCGCCTGCAAAGCCAAAAGTCTCCTCCGCTACTTTATCTAGATTGATATCATCTGCTAAAGGTCTCCCTTGTGCGTGGATTGAGAGAATATGCCTACGACCAGCTTTGTCAGGTAAATCCACTTTAACCTGACGGTCAAATCTTCCCGGACGCAATAAAGCATTATCTAGCATATCAGGCCGATTTGTAGCAGCTACCAGCAATATTTTTATTTCCTCATCAGTTTTCAGACCATCCATTTCCACCAGCAGCTGATTTAGAGTCTGATCATATTCCATATGACCAGTATGACTTCCTCTTTTTGACCCTAAAACTTCAATCTCATCAATAAAGATTATTGCACTTTCTTTTCCTTCAGATTTAGCTGTAGCTTTCGCCTGTTGAAAAATTTGTCTCACCCTTTGGGCACCAACACCAGCATACATTTCAATAAATTCACTGCCCGAGGCAGCTAAAAATGCAGAATTTGTATAATTAGCAGCGGCTTTTGCCAATAATGTCTTTCCGGTCCCCGGGGGGCCTGTCAACAAAATTCCCTTCAAAGGACGAATTCCCATTTTCTTTACTTCTTCGAATTTATTAATAAAGTCTAAGCCCTCTTTTAATTCGTTAATCGCAGTTTCCTGACCACCAATATTGGCAAAATCTACTTTTTTTATGGAATTTGCTTTGAATGAACCTTTACCTAATGTTTTTTTATTTATTAGAAAATAAAAAAATCCGGCTAATGTTGCTATTAGCACTATTGGAGTCACATTATAACCAAGAAATATTAAAAATATTAATAGAGCAATAGCTCCTCCTATGCCAATTTCCTTAATCATTTTTATTCACATCCCCTGATAGGTTTCTAGGCATTACAGCAATTAGACTGTTAGCGCCTTGCTCTAAATCAAGGTAAATATATTGGTCATCTATATAATATTTCCCTTGAATTTCATTTTCTCTTGCTAAGTCTTCAAGCTGTGCTAGCATTTCAGTAAATTTGCCTAAGGCTAACCCTTCATTAACAATAAATTGAGAACGGTTATAAAATTCCTCTAAGGTTTCAGATGGATTATCAATTAATTCTAGCTTATATGCAGCGCTGGCAGCTTCTCTTTCAATCCTTCTGTAGGTATCGGGCAAATTTTTCTTATCTGATAGCATAATTGTTACCACTTTATCTTTAGAGTCAATTTCAATTTCCTGTACCTGGCTTATTACCTCAAGCTTTGCAGCAAGCGGATTATCTACTAACAGCTTAGAATAAGCAAAATATAAGCCAAAAAGTAATAAGGAACATATCACTGCTGCTACTACAATAATTTTAGGCTTAAAATCTAGAAACATCGCTATGCCCCTTTCAGTCATTACTCAAGATGTATATAATTATAGCATATAGCATATACTCTATCCTTATGAAGTTATTGGGAACAATATAAAAAAAGACCCAAAGATGGGTCTTTACTTAGACTTTAACAGTTTTCTGCCATTAACAAGATAATGTACACCGGATATTATTGTAAAGGCAAGGGCAATGTAAAGCAAGGGTATGCCTAATCCAATACCTATTATAGAAATAATCAATTCATCTAATAAAATTGCTACTATTGCTACTATTTGGGAAACAGTCTTAATTTTGCCTAATTTACTGGCGGCGATTACAATTCCCTCTGCTGCGGCAATAGATCTAAGGCCACTTACAACAAACTCGCGAGCTATGATAAAGAAAGCAATCCAAGCTGGAATCTTATCTAATTCCACTAGCGATATTAACGCCGCTGAAACTAGCAGCTTATCTGCTAGAGGATCCATAAATTTGCCAAGCTTTGTGATTTGCTTCCGAGTTCTAGCAATATAGCCATCTAAGCCATCTGTACTAGCGGCCAATACAAAAATAAACGCAGCAATGAACTCCCCATATATAATTCTGGTTAATAATACAAACATAAATATTGGAACTAAAAAGATTCTTGCCAACGTTAATTTATTTGCTAGGTTCATGGAACCATCTCCCCAATTAAATCATAATTATCAACATGTGTTATTTTAACATTAACAAACTCGCCAACTTGTGGCTGTATTGTAGTAGTAAAATACGTAATACCGTCTACCTCAGGAGCCTGGTACTGAGTCCTACCATAGAAAAGTTCTTGATTAGCTTCGGAAATTCCTTCAACTAAAACGGTTAACATTTTATTTATCAAATTATTATTAAGCTCGGCAGTAATTTCTTGTTGAATCGACATGAGTTTGTTGACTCTTAGTTTTTTTATTGGCTCACTAACCTGATTTGCATAGTTATAGGCTGGAGTATCTTCTTCACGACTATAGGGGAATACCCCCATCCAGTTAAATTTATAATCTTTGATGAAGGAAACTAAACTGTTAAACTCTTTCTCCGTTTCTCCCGGAAAACCAACAATAAAAGTAGTTCTTAAAGCAATGTCTGGTATTTGTGATCGCATTTGCTTTAACAATTCTATCACTT
>JAWSUQ010000388.1:0-2874 GCA_033549265.1 Bacillota bacterium | reverse complement strand
ATCTAGCAGCATTTCTTTTATAACCACCGCTAGCATTTCGGCTGACCGTTCAGCTTCAGCCAAAGAATTTTCAGCACTACCCATTTCCACTAAAATAGCCTTAGGGTGAAGATGCTGATTGTATCGTCCATCCTGCTGTCTTACTCCTCTAGAGAGGCTTGGATACATTTCCTCCATCTTCTTTTCAATACTGTTGACGAAAGCTAAATTTTGTCTCCAATTAGGATGGGTCTGACGGGCATCATTTCCTACAATAAATAATATTCTGGCTACATCTTGTCCATTAATGGTGGCAGTCGTCTGAGCATGGGTAGGCAAGTAGTCTCGATGCACATCTATTACTATTTCCACGCTAGGATGCTGCTTCAATATTTCTTCCACTGTTTTTAAAGAATTTGCATAGGAGAGGGCATAACTTGGATAATCATGTATCTTCTCTGATCGCACCGTCGGTATACTATATTCTTCCTCCAGGGTCTTAGCCAGCATTTCTGCTACTTGTACAACCCCACCATTAATACCGTCAATTCTAGGGGTTCCTGCATCAGGTGTATAGGTTTCGCCATTGTGGGAATTGTAAATAGCCACTAGTGGTTCCCCCGTCACCTTTAATGTCTGTTTTATCTGTTCCTGATCAATTTCAAGATCCTTTTGTCCTTCAGGCAGCATGTCATCAAAGCTGTAGTCCCGTTCGAAAAATATTATTTCCTCCTGGGTCAAAGGCGTACTCCTGTCAGCCCCTACCAGCTGTAGATAGCTCATTTGAGAGTTAAGGAGAGCCTTTGGGTCTCCAATGTTGGCTTTAGCAAAGGCATCAAAGGCTTGTTGAATTAAGTCTCCCGGATTGTCTAAATGGGCTTCATCCCTCACTTCATACTGAGCTAAGCCCGGCAAGCCTACTAGCAATATATCTCTGCCAATGGCCTCGGCATTTAAATACTTAGAGGCAGTATCCCAATTATTTGCTAATGCAATACCCCCATAACTTATTGAGGTTATCATAAATACTCCGGCTAAAAGCCAGAATAAAATTTTTAAGATTTTTCTGCCGTTAATATACATTTGCCTCTCCCCCACTTACCTTTTGTCCTCTTTAAATGCATAATAATTTATATGTTTTTGTAATTTTAAATAGACCACTAATAAAAAAATCCCAGTGATATTACTGGGATTAGCTAAACAATATTCTCAAAAGGCTATCTTAATTCTGTAGGAACAAAAGCATCTATCACACCTATAGCAAGAGCAGCAAGTAAAGCGCCAATGATACCAACCTGGATGAAATTTGGTACTAAAAACTGTGCCAGGTATATTACTGCTGCTGATACGAGAAAGCCTACTATTCCTCTATTTTGGGGTGATATTTTTTTACCCATTAAGCTTTCCACAATGTACCCAAGGATAGCTATAACAATAGCAGCTATTAATGCACCGGTAAAGCCTGTTACTGCAATACCAGGAATAATAAAGCTTACTACCATCAATACTAATGCCGATACAATAAACCTTACAATTAGACCTATCATAACACTCCTCCTAAGTAAAATATTTTATTTCATCCATATAATTACCAATTTGAATTATCTTTATACAAAAGAAAAAGCTTTATTGCTTTTCTCTTTTAATCATGGTACAATGTAAATTGCTGAATTTTATTTACCAATTTTAAAAATAGGTAATAAGTCAATAATACTGTGTAAGATAAAGGAGGTGACCGTAATGGCCAACATTAAGTCAGCCATGAAACGGGCCCAAATAGCTAAGGAGCGTAACCTAAAAAATGCTGCTGAAAAGTCAACTTTAAGAACAGCAATTAAGCGTTTTGAAGAAGCTCTTGCTAGTGCCAATGTGGAATTAGCCAGTTCAACGCTAAAAGCAGCTGTTGTAAAGCTTGATAAAGCAGCAGGAAAAGGACTTCTCCACAAAAACGCTGTAGCCCGAAAAAAATCTCATTTAACAAAGAAGCTAAATGATCTAGTTCAAAACGCTGGATAATTTAAACTACTTAAAACAAGTAAGAACCCGTCTACATTAGACAGGTTCTTTTTGCTTTACCAAAAAGTGAATGGCCATCTCCACTGCTATCACTGCATCGTATTGACCAGTTTTCACCAGCCAGTCATAATTTTTAAGGGTTTTAACTGCCTGTTCCAAATGCTCCAAAGAAAAAAAACGCTGCTGGTTAAATAACTTTTTCCCTACAAAGCTATGGAGCTTCAACTCTTTAGCTAATTCATCGGGTCCATGACCTCGCTTTGATACTAGCAGTTTTGCCCTCAATAGCTGGCGAAAGCTCTTACTAATTAATGCCATCACCTTGGTAGGGTGCTCGCCAACCACTGTCATTTCCTTAAACAAGGCTATTGCCTCTCCGGCTTTTTTTTCTGCCACTAAATCTGTAATTCTAAATATATTTAATGTTGCTGTTAAGCTGAGGGTTTTTTCTAGGTCCGCCATCAGAATTGTTTCCTTTTGGCAGTAAAGGCATACCTTTTCAACCTCTTGCTCTAATAAAAGCAGATTGTCACCAATAGCTGTTATTAGCAAATCTATGGCCTTCTTTTCAATACTTTTACCTCTTCTTTTTGCTTGCCTATCAATCCAGCTAATTAATTGTCCTCCCTTAGGACTGGAAATGTTTAGAACCTCACCTTTTTCTTTTATAAGCTTAATTATCTTTTTCCGAGCATCAATTTTATCTGTTATCATAATGAAGCAGGTGTCAGGATTATTATCTGTTAAATAATTAGTCAATATCTCTTCCCCTGTCTCCAATTGATCCCCCAGGAGATTTCTTCCCTTTACGACTACAATCCGCTTAGAAGCAAACACTGGCAGCTGCTCCGCACTACTTACTGCCTGAAAAAAATCTAC
>JAWSUQ010000387.1:0-2895 GCA_033549265.1 Bacillota bacterium | reverse complement strand
AATTTTTGACAGGAAAGGTTTGAGGATGATGTTAGATTTATTGAAAACAAGAAGAAGTATCAGAAGGTTTCAAGAAAAGGCTGTTGAAAGAGAAAAAATTGATACTATCGTAAAAGGTGCACTTTTGTCTCCCTCTTCACGATCTAGAAGGCCTTGGGAGTACGTAGTAGTTACTGACAAGGAAGTATTAAAGCAACTTTCCCAATGCAGAGAGCATAGCTCGCAGTTTTTGGCAGGAGCACCTTTAGGCATTGTAGTGATTGCTAATCCTGAAGCTTGTGATGTATGGATAGAGGATGCTTCCATTACTGCCATCATAATTCAGCTAACTGCTCATTCCTTAGGACTTGGCTCCTGTTGGATTCAGGTAAGAGAGAGATTTCACTCTGACAATGAGAAAGCAGAAGATTATATTAAGCAGGCGTTAGGAATCCCAGACAAATATCATGTGGAATGTATTCTGGCAGTTGGATATCCAGCAGAAGAAAAAAAGCCTTACAGTGAAGAAGTACTGCCTTATGATAAGATCCACTGGGGTAAGTATGCTTGATCTGAAAGCTAGTAAGATTATAGAGAGAAGGTTCCAATGATATGAAGGATAAAACTAAAATCAAAAGGTTTGATGAAAGAGATACTATATTTGCTAGAATGAATTATAAAAAGGATACACTGGAATTTGATGACTATTACAATCGAAACCCTAATAAAAGAGAAATTGATGAGATGCTTAGGGCTATGCCGGAAATGGGTGGTGAGGGTACCGTCACTCATGACCCTATTAATTCACCAATTGTAGACGCTTGCTTTCGATTTTTAGGAGATATAAGAAAGTTCTCCGTTGGCACCAAACAACAGGATAAAGGACAATTGCTTGATAAAGATGTAATGACTGCTCGAATCAAAGGAATAGCAGAATTTTACAATGCAAAGTTAGTAGGAATTGTGGAAATGAAAGATTACCATTATTACTCTCATAGAGGCAGGCACACAGAAAACTATGGTGAACCAATTGAGGCTAATCATAAGTATGGGATTGTATTTGCTGTAGAGATGGACAAAGATATGATATTTCAAGCGCCGCAGTTGCCAGAAGCAATAGCCGTTACAAAGGGTTATATAGATGCAGCAGTTATTGGCATGGTGTTAGCTTATTATATCAGGGAATTAGGATTTGAAGCTATAAATCATATGGATGGAAACTATCTGATTGTTGCACCACTGGTAGCCCAAGATGCTGGCTTGGGGGAGATTGGTAGGAATGGATTATTAATTACGGACAAATACGGCCCCAGGGTAAGACTAGGGGTTGTTACTACTGATCTGCCATTAACTGTAGACAGTCCAGTAGAACTTGGGATAACCCAGTTTTGTAGAGAATGCGAAAAATGCGTAAAAACTTGCCCCGGAAGGGCAATTCCAGCAGGACCAGAGGTGGAGATTGATGGGTTGAAGCGGTGGAGGATCAATCCAGAAGAATGTTATAAAAGATGGAGAGCATTGGGAACAGATTGTGGGATTTGTTTGGCCAGCTGTCCATTTAGTGATGAGATACCTCAAGAATACATAAAAAAAATGATGGTTTGTGGAAACGCTAGAAAAGAAATACGCCAAAACCATGACAAGAAGCATGGCGTCCGTCCCTATTTGAAGGACAGACCTAAGTGGCTGGAAAAATAGAAATAAATTAACTCATAATGGAAAGATCTATAAAACTCAAACATCACTTATTCCACAATAAAGAGAGGTAGAAGAAGGTGAAAGTAATACTTGATAGGTTTGAAGGCAATTTTGCTGTAGTTGAAATAGCGGCAGGTAAAACATTAAATATGCCAATAGAATTGATACCTCATGGAGCAAAAGAGAGGGATACTATTGAGATTACAATAAATAAAACAGATACTAAAAAAAGAAGGGAAAAAATAAATAAATTAATGAGTGAGTTATGGGAAGATTGATAAATGATGCTGTGGAGAAGTCAAGCATAAATAACATGATTACATAAGCAAAAAAGCTGCAGGAATCGCTTTTAAAGCGTTTTCCTGCACCTTTTTTTGTATATATGAATTACATTTTGGACTTTATCCTTTCAATTGCTCTTTCGGTGTTTTCTCTACTGCCGAAAGCTGTTAATCGGAAGTATCCTTCTCCGTTTGCCCCGAAGCCAGCACCAGGTGTTCCAATAACATGTGCCTGTTGCATCAGCTTGTCAAAAAATTCCCAGGAACCCATATTGTCAGGGGTCTTAAGCCAGATGTACGGGGCATTCACTCCACCAAATACCGTATAGCCGCATTTCTCCAGGCCTTCCTTAATAATTCGGGCATTTTCCATATAATAATCGATATATTCTTTAATTTGCTTTTGGCCTTCTTCTGAATAGACAGCGATGGCTCCTGCTTGCACCGGATAGGAAACCCCATTAAACTTAGTAGTCTGTCTTCTTAGCCATAGGGAGTTTAGGCTATGAGCTTTACCGCTAGAATCAGTCACCATAACCTCTTTTGGCACAACAGTATAAGCGCATCTGGTCCCAGTAAAACCGGCGGTTTTGGAGAAGCTTCTAAATTCCACTGCTACTTCTCGGGCGCCCTCAATTTCAAAGATACTGTGGGGGACACCTTCCTCTTGAATAAATGCCTCATAAGCGGCGTCAAAAAGGATTATAGATTTGTTTGCTCTAGCATAATCTACCCATTGCTTAAGCTCCTCTTTTGAAAGCGTCATGCCAGTAGGATTGTTGGGGAAGCATAGATAAATCATATCTACCCTAGTCTTGGGGAGGGATGGCTTCATGCCATTCTCTTCATTACAAGGGAGGTATACTATTTTTTCGAACTGTCCTTTTTCATTAACAGTGCCGGTACGCCCCGCCATAACATTACTGTCAACGTAAAC
>JAWSUQ010000386.1:0-2906 GCA_033549265.1 Bacillota bacterium | reverse complement strand
TAACAGCAAGTCTTATCAAGACGAAGCTGTTAAAATAGTGCGTAAAGCTTTAAAGCAATGGAAGGTTACTCCAAAATCTCATAAGATTGAAATATGCTCAAGTTATATTTTCGACAAAGTAAGGCTTTGGTTGAAGGATAACAATTATAGCTGGATGAATAGTAAAATTGGTTCTCCTTTACAAGCAGAGGTACAACAGTCTTTTTTTGAATACCTGATATCCCTGGGGTTGACAGATAATTATCTAAAGCATACTAGATACGCTTATGGATTTCATAGATTATTACAATGGGTTTACGCAGACAAAGAAAAAAGGCAACAACTGTGCAAGACCTGCTGGAAAAGCTATCGGCAATGGGGAAATGTAGAGTATAGCTTCGTCCCAGCTATAGCTCTAGAAGAACAGCAATGTTTAAAGTGCAATAATAAGATTGATAAAGGGGCTAAAGCAAAAGAAGTTAAATATGAAACCAAAAGCTCCAATAAACTTGTTATTCATAATGATTGTTGATTTATTGCAATGTTAATTATTGTTAATGTATTTTGTTTAAGGTATAATAATGGTTATATATTTATAATGGAGTTCTAAAGGGAGAAGTGATTAATTGTGGCAAACAAATACCATATAATGTCTTATGGCTGCCAAATGAATGAAAGAGATGCCGAAACAATTAGTGGTATGCTTGGTCAGCTAGGGTATGAAAAAACTGATATCTCCAAGAACGCAGATGTCATTATTATTCATACATGTTGTGTAAGAGAAAGTGCAGAAAATAAAATTATCGGAAAGATTGGTGAATTAAAACACCTTAAGACTGTTAATCCAGGTCTTATCATAGGGATATGCGGCTGTATGGTACAGCAAAAAGATACAGCAAAAAGGCTAGTGGAAAAGGCTCCCCATATTGATTTAGTCTTTGGTACTCATAACCTGCATCAGCTTCCAGAGTTGATAAACCAAGTTCAACTAACTAATAATCAAATTATAGAAATTTGGGATGACGAAGGCTCAATAGTTGAAGATCTACCTGCACAAAGAGAAGGTAATTTAAAAGCCTATGTTACTATTACATATGGCTGTAATAATTATTGTACATATTGTATCGTACCTTATGTAAGAGGCAAGGAACGAAGCCGTTTGCCTGAAAGTATAGTAAATGAAATAGACGGCTTAGGAAAAGAAGGCTTTAAGGAGATAACTCTTTTAGGTCAAAATGTAAATTCATATGGAAAAGATTTATGTGATTTAAATATAAATTTTAGTGGTTTACTTCAAAAAATTGATGACGTAACAAATATAACCCGTATTCGCTATATGACATCTCACCCAAGAGACTTTAATGAAGAGCTAGTGATGACGGTAAAAAACAGTAAAAATGTATGCCCCCATTTCCATCTGCCTTTACAAGCAGGAAGCAACAAGATCTTAAAGCTTATGAATAGAGGGTACACAAAGGAGCAATACCTGTCTCTTATAGAGCTAATTAAGCAAGAAATTCCTCATGCAAGTATTACTACCGATTTAATAGTAGGTTTCCCGGGAGAAACGGAAGAGGATTTTCTTGAGACCCTTGATGCAGTAAGCGAGGCAAGGTTTGACCAAGCTTATACATTTCTTTATTCTAAAAGGTCAGGTACACCTGCAGCTACAATGGAAAATCAAGTTGATGATGAGAATAAGAAAGCTAGATTACAAAGGTTGATGGACCTGCAAAATAAAATCAGCTTAGAAATAAATAAAGAGTTGGTTAATAGGAGCTTATCTGTCTTAGTAGAAGGTCCAAGTAAAAATAACCCAAGTCAGCTTACTGGTAGAACTACTACTAATAAAATTGTAGTATTTGAAGGTGATGACACTTTAGTAGGCAAACTAGTAGATGTTAAAATTGAAGAAGCAAGAACATGGAATTTAACAGGAAAATTAATAAAGGTATATTAGTATATATAGAGAATTATTAAGATGAATATAATTTTTAATTACTTTAATACGGAGGTGAAATTAATGAGTACTATCATTGATAAAGCAAAGGATTTAGGAGCAGCTATTGCATCTAGCGAGGAACTGGCTAAGCTTAGAAATGCTGAGCTAGAAATGAACAACGATGGTGATGCTACTAATATTATTGCAGAGTTCCAGCAGGCCCAACAGGAATTTCAGCAATGGCAAGCAACTGGAAATGATCTAACTGATGAGCACAAGGATAAAGCAAAGGCTATTGAAGAGAAGATGACTGGTAATAGTAAAATAAGCGCTTATATGGAAGCCCAGCGAGAATTCGAGCAGCTTCTATACGAAATCAACAATATTATTAGCCTTTCTATCAGTGGACAATGTGGTGATGGAGGCTGTAGTGCTGGTTGCAGCAGCTGTAATTAAGGAGGAGCAAACGCTCCTCTTTTTTTAATACGTGCTAAGTTCTTTTAAATCTCACATAGCCCTTACTCTATGCTATAATAATAAAAAAAAGTAATAGCTTAAGATTCAGGAGGCTAAAAAAGTGGAACAGCTAACCCCTATGATGCGTCAATATTTCAACATTAAAAATCAATATAAGGATGCTATCTTATTTTATCGCTTAGGTGACTTTTATGAAATGTTTTACGATGATGCTGTCTTAGCAAGTAAAGAGTTAGAGATTGCATTAACAGCTAGAGATGCAGGTAAGGAAAATAAAGCCCCAATGTGCGGGGTTCCCTTTCATGCTGCCCACGTATACATATCTCGTCTGATTAAAAAAGGGTACAAGGTAGCTATCTGCGAACAAGTCAGTGATCCTAAGGCTAGCAAGGGCATCGTTGAAAGAGAAGTATTTAAAGTAATTACTCCTGGTACCATAATTAGTGAAGAGTTCTTAGATCAGCATACAAATAACTATTTAGCCAGTATAGTGAAAAAGGAGGATATT
>JAWSUQ010000385.1:0-2909 GCA_033549265.1 Bacillota bacterium | reverse complement strand
CTGACTGCAAAGACGGTTCTAAAGTAAAGAAAGTTATGAACGCTCCAAAGTTTAAAGAGTTGGATTTTCTTATTACCCTGAAATGCCAGGGCTGCGGATTTAAGTGGAGGACAGTGGAAGTAGCTAAGATTGCTAAGAAAAACAAAGTAGTTCCAAGGAAACATTTTACACAAGCTGCTAGGGAGGCTTTAGGATTTCCTAGTTACTATCATTAGTACAATTTAATCATATCCGAAAGGGGGTGAAGGAAAAATGTACAAAGCTGCAAGATTAAAGGCAGGACTGAGCAGAGAAGAGGCAGCCCATCGCTTACATATCGGATCAAGGACCTTAGTCAACTATGAAAATCTTGCTCCAGTTCCTCCAGCTGATGTAGTTGCAAATATGAGAGTAGTGTATAGCGCTGATGAATTACCTGCAAATCATTGCACAACTAACTGCCAGATAGGGCAAATATATGCATATAAGTTTAGGCAAACAGATTTAGCCTTAGATGCATTAAGGCTGATAAATAAGCTTAAGCTGGTCAATGAAGTTAAACCAAGATTAGTTGAAATACTAATGGATGGCAGGATTGATGAACATGAGCACTCTGACTACAAAGAGATAATTGACGCTCTCTATAAGCTGGGAGAAACCATATTTAATATGAGAATAAAGTCTAGTACCCATGTATGTATTGAAAGTCACTCTAAAGAACAGAAAGAGTTACTTATGGCTAAATGAGAGGGGGGAGAAGATGCCGGTTATTAGCTTGGCTAAGTACAGAGAAGTTAAAGAAAGCAAGATAAGAACAGAGCTGGTGGACAAGCTTATTGATGCTCATTATAGTGCGATTGAAGCTTTGGATAAAGATAATCTAGAAGGGTACTTTGGAATTATGGCTGATCTAGTTTGTCCTCTGACAAATGAATATGCCAGAGAAATAAAAAAAGCCCACCTGCAAGTGGACTAAGTAAAAAATACTCTAAAATAATTGTAACAAAGTTAGTGGAATAAAGCAAGGCGCTAGCTTTTAGGGAAAAAAGTATGTACCTTCATTAGGCTCACCTAATGAGGATATTAAATCGAGATTCCTAGGAGGTTTATTATGAGACTGTTAAAGTTGACCCTTACTAATTTCAAGGGTATAAAAGATTTTACATTAAACGCCGGTGGTCAAAGTCAGAGTGTTTTCGGTGCCAACGGTACTGGCAAGACAACATTATTTGATGCATTTACATGGTTGCTATTTGATAAGGATAGTCAAGGCAAAAAGGACTTTGATATCAAGACGATTGACGCCAGTGGAAAAGTTATTCACGGACTAAATCATGAAGTTGAGGCAGTATTTTATCTTGATGCAAGGACCTTAACACTTAAAAAAGTTTATGCAGAGAAATGGACTAAGAAACGCGGATCTGCCACAGCTGAATTTACTGGGCATACTACAGACCATTTTATTGATGGAGTGCCGGTAAGTAAGAGTGAATACACCGCTAAGATTGCTGAGATTGTAGATGAAAGTATCTTTAAGCTGTTAACTAGTCCAAGCTACTTCAACGAGCAGCTGCACTGGCAAGAGAGAAGAAGGATCCTCTTAGAAGTTTGCGGAGATCTGACTGATGAAGAGGTAATCGCTAGTGATAAAAAGCTTATAAAACTGCCAGACATTCTCCAGGGACGTAAACTTGAGGACCACCGTAAAGTTATAGCATCCAGAAGGGCAGAGATTAACAAAGAGCTGGAGAAAATCCCAGTAAGAATTGACGAGACTTCGAGAGGGCTACTGGATATTACAAACCTTGTGCCTGAGGCTCTGGAGAGTGATATTGCAAAGCTACAGGTTTTGATTAAGGATAAGCAGCAGGAAATCTCTCGGATTGAAAATGGCGGAGAAGTAGCTGAAAAACGTAAAATATTAGCCGAGATTGATGGTGAATTGCTCAAGATTAAGACTAATCACCGTAGCCAGTTCGATGGCCTAATTATCGAAAAACAAAAGTCTCTAAACGACATTAAAGGGCGAGTTTTTGATATAACGCGGGAAATTGAAGATTGTCAAAGCGCTATTGCTCAAAATAACTGCACTGTAGAAAACCTAGAAGCTAAACTAATCCAGCTCAGGTCTAGGTGGTCTGAGGTAGATAGTCGGCAACTTGATTACCAACAGGATGATAACTGCCCGACTTGTGGTCAATCATTACCAGAAGAAAAACTAGCAGAAGCTAGAGAAAAGGCATTGGCAAGATTCAATCATACCAAAGCCGAAGAGCTTCAAAGAATTAGCATAGAAGGTAAACAAGGCAAAGCTGAAGTCGATAGGTTAAAAACAGAAAATGCTGAACTGCAGCGAAAGATAGATGTTGCACAAAAAACATTAGCAGCCACAGAAGAAACTATTCAATTAATCCAATCAGAAATAACCGACCTCTTAGAGCAGGCAGACAATTATACTCAAAATTCATCTTACATTGAAAAGCTTAAGGAGAAAGACAAACTTAATAATCAAATTCAAGAGCTGCAGACCGGCACGCAGGATGCAATAAGCAGGCTCTTAGGTGAAATAGTGGAGATAGAAGCAAGTATTGGTACATTAAGACAGGCACAAACCAAAGTTGAGCAGCGCAAGCATGGCGAGATGAGGATAGAGGAACTCAAGGCCCAAGAAAAGCAACTAGCTGCAGAGTTTGAAAAGCTGGAAGGAGAGTTATACCTTACTGAGGAGTTTATTAGGTCAAAGGTCAAACTGTTGGAAGAAAGGATTAATTCCAAGTTTAAATATGCAAGGTTTAAGCTATTTGACATTCAGGTAAATGGTGGTGTCTCAGAATGCTGCGAGACATTATATCAAGGGGTGCCTTACTCCAGTGGACTCAATAATGCGGCACGAATCAATGTTGGTATAGATATCATCAATACTCTAGCAG
>JAWSUQ010000384.1:0-2912 GCA_033549265.1 Bacillota bacterium | reverse complement strand
GCCCATTCCCTTGAAGGCAGCGATTTTTCTTTCCTATTACTATCCCTAACCTCTTTAGTGATGGGCAATACCCAACAGATGACTGTACCCTCAACAAAGCTCCCATTTCCAAACTCTGCTTCAAATATTTCCTGGGGAGTTAAGTGAAAGTCTCCTATTATTTCCTTATAATTCATAAAGATAGGATCACAGGCATTGGCAAAGCCAACTAAGGGCTCATCATAACAATTTTTGTCCTTACTTTGCTGTATAAAATCACAAATTGTTTTCGTAATTATATTGCGCAACATTTCACAGCCTCCTTTTTACCAATTTAGATAAAGCTTTATCTACAGTTCTTTCTTTATCTATATCTTTTTTTCCTCTATAGTTAACTAACTAAATATAAAAATAAGGGTGCCCAAGGACACCCTACTACAAACTATATTAGATAGAGTTTTCTTTTATTAACCGTTATTGCCACCATTGTTATTCATGCCGTTTGTACCATTGCCATTTACTCCATTACCGTTTACGCCATTCATGTCATCAGTAGGTGCCTCAGCAGGAATACAGATTGTTTGGCCTGCAAAAACCCTATTAGGGTCAAGTATTTGTGGATTAGCAGCGAATATTTGCTGTACAGTTATGCCAAATCGCTGGGCTAAAATGGCTAGAGTTTCTCCAGCCTGAATAGTATATAAGAAACCAGGACACTCAATATCAGCTGGCGGTGGAATTGGAATGCATATCACCTGACCAGCAAAAATGACATCAGGGTTAATGATCTGCGGGTTAGCTATAATAATGTCTACTAAGCGCACTCCAAATCTTGTAGAAATTTGTGCTAAAGTATCTCCTCTAACTATCGTGTAAAGAAAACCAGAACATACTGCTGGTGTTGGTGGCAATGGAATACATATCCTCTGCCCAGGAACAATCTGGTCCGGATTAGTTATTTGTGGGTTAGCTGCAATTATACTTGCCAGAGGTGTTCCAAATCTCATTGAAATTAGAAACAAGGTGTCACCCCGAACTACAGTATAAATTTGACCAGTACACTGAGGCGGTGGTGGAGGTGCTTGCCTAAACGGGTAATTATTATTTATTTCACTCATAATATCACTCCTTCATAAGTACCTAACTTTGTTAGGTTATTAAAATAGTACTCCTACTTATACTATATGAAGGGGGAGTTTATGTGTGTCAAATCTTACATGTCAACAAAAAAACTTCTTTTCTAGATTTAGTTCTTCCGTCCGTGTAGCAACTTTGGCTCCAGCCGGCAGTGCATCCCTTACATACTGCTCCCAAGGTCTTCCTAAAAATTGGTCCATAATAGCTATGATGCCCTTATCATTTTTTGTTCTAATTAAACGCCCGCACCCCTGTTTTAGTTTGAGGCCCATCTCAGGATAGTCCACAGCAACCTGGGGATTCATTCCTTGTTCCTTTGCCGCTTTACGCCGCACCTCTATCAAAGGGTCTAATGCCGGAAATGGCAATTGCCAAATTACTAAGAGAGAGAGGGCCTCCCCCGGCACATCAATTCCCTCCCAAAATCCCGAGCCAACCAGCACCGAAGATACATCCTCTCTAAATCGCCGAACTATATACCCCCGTTCCCCTCTATCCTCCCATAGAATGTTAAAGTTAAACTGGTAGTTTACTAAGGCCTTCCGAATTTTTCGCACCTCAGACATGGAGTTTGTAAGAATTAAGGCCCGACCACCAGAAAGCTTTAATAAAGAAACTAATTGTGCAATAGCTGTAGAAAACCACATTTCCTTATTATCAAATAAAATATCATTAGGAATATAACTTACCACTTGTTCCTCAAAGTCAAATGCACTTCCCACAAATGAGCAAGATGGCTCTATTAATCCCAAAGCGCGGGAAAAGTAGCTGAAATCTCCTCCGTTACTTAAAGTAGCAGAAGAGAAAACTACAGGTATGTTCTTGTTAAAAAGATGCTCTTTTAACAATCCACTTATATCTCGAGGCACAACCCAAAAGCTGCGATCTATTCGATCAAGCCAACAAATCGCCTGATTTCCCTTATCTTTACCTAAGCGGGCCAAAGCTGCCATAGCTCCCTCAATTCTCACATCATATGCCTGAAACTCTGCAGCAGAAATTGAGTCTAAGTGCATTTCTTGTTCATTTTGCAGCTCTAGTTGCATTGCATCTAAAGCCTGTCTTAGTATTTGGGCTCCCTTAAGCAATTCAGCGTTTACTTGAACAGCCAACCGCTGATCTTTATCACTTTTTATCACCGACTTATAAAGAGTTTTAAAAAAATTAATAGATGCAAACTCAACAGCCATTATACTGGAAGTAAGCGCCCTTCTGGCTCCCTGAATCTGCTCTAAAGAATAAACCATACTATCTATATCTTCCTTGCCAATCTTTGCTCCAGCCCTCATAGCCGCCGGAAGAATAACCTTGTGTCCCTCATCAAAAACAACCCCTGCATAGGCCGGCAATAATGTCAGCTTGCCATCAGCTAAGCGCTCCTCTCTTGTCCACAGATCAGCAAATAACACTTCATGGTCAGCAATAATCAGGTCTCCAGCAGGTCGATAGTATTCTCTTGCCTTTACAAGCTTACAATATCCCCTTGCTGAACAGACGCCACAGGACATAGTCTCATCCCAGGCTACCTTTTTCCATAGTCGGTCAGCAACCTGAGGTACCTCAGAGCGTTCACCCCTGCTGGTAGCTTTAGCCCAGTCAAGCACTTGGCTAATCTGTTTATTCGGTTCTGCTATTAAAGAATTTGCCGCTTGGTCAACTTTAATATCACACATATATTGACGGGGGTCTTTGGCCATGCGCGCATCTACATTTAATCCAAGCAAGCGAGAAAGAGTAAAAACATCTCCCTCTTGCCCAGCTAGCTGCTCTTGGAGAGCAGTGGAAGCACATGCTAT
>JAWSUQ010000383.1:0-2913 GCA_033549265.1 Bacillota bacterium | reverse complement strand
CCTGTGGGCATGATAGCAAAGGTGTCTTGTTTTGTTAAGATACTATTAATAATTTGGCTTTGGCCTTTTCGGAAATTAGCGTAACCAAAATATTTTTGTAGGATAGTTTGAGCTTTTTTCAGCATGCGCTTTCCTCTCCTTTAAATGATTAAAAGTGGGATCTTAATACCTGATTAATTCTTAGACTTAAGTTATAAATTAGACAAAAACAGTAGAAATGCCTCTTTTTATAAAAGTAATACTCGGTTCTAGAGATTTAATCACGTGTTTGCTATCCATGTAAATATTGGTATATAATATTTAAGAGAATTAACAGGTTAGGCAGGGGATGCTTTAATGAGTAATAGCACTTCAATAGTTATAGCCCAAAAGCTAACAAAAAATTATGGAGATCTGCAGGCAGTTAAAGGGATTGACTTTTCGGTTCAAGCAGGCCAGTGCTGCGGAATCCTTGGTCCTAATGGTGCCGGTAAAACTACTACAGTAGCAATGCTTTATTGCTTTTTGCCAGTAACCTCTGGCAAGCTTGAGGTAGTAGGTCTAGATGTTAAGCTTAACCAACGGTTAATTAAATCTAGGCTAGGGGTAGTTCCGCAGGACGATAATTTGGATTTAGAGCTATCTGTTCTGGAAAATCTAGTGATTTACGCAGGCTATTTTGGCATAAATAAAGAGGAAGCTCGCCTGAAAGCCATGGAGCTCCTAGCTTTTTTTCAACTAACTGAAAAGAAGAACGTAGCAGTGGAGCAGTTGTCAGGGGGCATGAAAAGAAGATTGGCTCTAGCAAGAGGATTAATCAACAATCCTGAGTTGTTGATCTTAGACGAGCCTACAACTGGACTTGACCCGGAAGCAAGGCATATTATCTGGCAACATCTAAGGCTTTTAAAGCAGCAGGGCCTAACGATTATCTTAACTACTCATTATTTGGAAGAGGCCAGTCAGCTTTGTGATCAATTATTCATAATTGACCAGGGGGAGATTATTGAGTCTGGTGCACCAACCCAACTGGTAGAAAAGCATATCGGTAAATATGTAATAGAGTTAGAGCTACCTCCAGAAGAACGAAACCAGCTTATAATAGAGTTGCATAATGATATTAAAGGGCAGCAGCTCCTTGGCAGCACTCTTTTTCTCTATTTGATGGATAGTGAACAAGCGATAGCTGCAAAGCTTAAAAAATACCCCAAGATAACTTATCAACTATTACGTCCGGCTAACCTAGAGGATGTATTTTTAAAGTTGACAGGAAGGGGGCTTTCTGGTGATTAGATTAGCTTGCCTTCAGACATTTTCCCATATAAACCGATGGTCGTTAAAGGTGTTATGGAGAAATATTATAGTTTTTCAAAAGACATGGCTCACCAGCATCACGTTTTACTTTATCGAGCCGCTTTTATACTTGACAGCCATGGGATTTGGCCTAGGTACCTTTGTAGGAGAAATTAACGGTGCTTCCTACATCCAGTTTATTGCTCCCGGGATTATAGCCTCGTCAGCTATGTGGGCTGCGGCATCAGAAAGTACTTATGGCTCCTTTGTTAAAATGCATTACCAGAAGGTATATCACGCCATTATTGCGGCCCCTATTCAATTGGAAGAGGTAGTAATGGGTGAGATTCTTTACGCTGTTTTTAAAGCAGTGCTTTACGGTACTATCATATTAGCGGTTATTGCTGCTTTTGGTTTGGTGGCCTCGCCATGGGCCCTATTAACCCCGGTGGTCCTTATATTAGCAGGCTTTATTTTTGCGGAACTAGGTATGATTTGGACAGGCTTAGTGCCAAAAATTGATAACTTTTCATTTTTCTTTACTTTAGTGATTACGCCAATGTTTCTATTTTCAGGAGTATTTTTCCCCATAAACAGCCTGCCGGAATTTGCCCAGTGGTTTGCTTGGTTGATGCCGCTATTTCATATAGTTGTTCTCATAAGGTCCTTAGTATTAGGCAATGTGGAAGCAGCATTGATATACCACGTTATTTTTATGGCTGTTACTATTTTAGTTTTGTTGCCATTGCCTCAGAAGCTAATGAAAAAGCGGCTTGGAATAAATGAATAAATTTGTATTCTTAGTCCACTCAAAATGAGTGGATTTTTGATAAAGGAATATGACAAAAAATGTTGAATTGTTGTTAGGTTAAGTCATTATCTAAAAGTATTTTAGACATATATTAATGTTTCAACGTGGAGAAGGAACTAAATATGGGTGCTTTCTCACATATCAGCTTTGCAAAAGGTAGGTTTAGCATTATTAATATTTGGATGCAAGCACACCTAACGACTGCGTTTATTGACGTGGAAGTTTGGTGTGCTTTTTTGTAGACTAATTATTTGATAAGTTTTTCTTTAAAGGAGGCAAAGGTATGTGATTAAACCTAAATATAAATTGGAAAATGACTTGAAGAGGTTTATGATTAGGGCGCACCGAGAAATTTATGGCAAAGGCCCTAAGGAAGCATGGGTAAAAATAAATTTTAATACAGCCACATTTTATTGTTTTGAACCTTTGACCGCCTTGGAGGAGTTTTTGTTAAAAACAGAAGGTGGTGAAGAAGAGGTGAAAATGATTAGGGAAAAAGTAGATGTAAGAATTAAGACTCACCTTTGTTCTGAAATAGAATGTCTAACCGGGATCAAGGTGTTAGATATGGTTAGTAAAGTTTGTACAAGTACTAATTGTATATTTGGGGTAATACACTTTGAGGAAAATTTTGAATAACATTCAACAATCAACTTCTCAAACAATAAAAAAAATATAAGCTGTAACAAAAAGAAGGAAATTGCTAAATAATGTCGAATAGCAATAATCGAAGGTTGTATATATTTTTATGGTTGAAAAGCATATAAATTAAAACATAGTTTGGTAAGGTACTAAAATAGGGTATCTTCTCTCTTGTTAACGGTAAGGGC
>JAWSUQ010000382.1:0-2929 GCA_033549265.1 Bacillota bacterium | reverse complement strand
ATATATATAATCACCGTAGCTTTCAATTTTTATTAGATGATGAAATCAAGAAAACAGAGACGAAGGATGCAAGGGTATCCTTAATGCTTTTAGATATAGACTATTTTAAATTTTACAATGATGCTTTTGGTCATCAAGTAGGAGACCAGGTATTGAAAAAGGTTGCTGAGATTTTATTGGAGGCTTCTGAAACAAAAGGCTTCTGTGCCCGATATGGCGGGGAAGAGTTTGCTATTATTTTACCTGAGCTACCATTGGAAAAGGTCAAGGAGTTAGGTGAGGAAGTTCGAAAAAGAATTGAGCAAACTGATTTACCAGGAATAGAGGTTTTGCCTAACGGAAGATTGACTATTTCTGTGGGAATTGCCCAATATCCTACCAATGCTAAAAATAAAGAGATATTGATCCAAAAAGCTGATGAGGCTTTATATAAAGCTAAGTTTATGAGTAAAAATAGGGTGGAGATATATTATTCCGTATTTGACGAGTTAAGCTCGACATTGAAGGAGGAAGAAAAAGAATTATTAAGCTCTATTAGAGCTCTAACTATGGTTATTAATGCTAAAGATAGGTATACTTATGGGCATTCATTACGTACAATGGAAATGGCTAAAGAGCTGGCAATTAAATTAGAGTTGGACGTAGATGAGGCAAAAAACATCTGCTATGGTGCCCTGCTTCATGATGTAGGGAAAATAGAAGTTTCCAGGGATATTTTAAATAATTCTTCAAAGCTAACTAAAAGAGAGTGGGAAATTTTAAAGCAGCATCCATTATGGGGGGCTGATATGGTAAGGCCAATGGAAACTCTTAGTGGTGCTAAAGAAATTATTCTTTATCATCATGAGAATTATGACGGCAGCGGTTATCCTTTCGGTCAAAGGGGATTATCTATTCCTATAGGAGCTAGAATATTAAGAATTGTTGATAGCTATGATGCTATCACGACTAATCGTCCTTACAAGGAATCAATGCTACAACAAGAGGCATTAGTGGAGCTTCTTAAATATTCTGGTACACATTATGACCCACAGATCTTAAATGAATTCTGTTGTATGATGCAGAAAAGACAATTGGCTCAGACAAGTTCCTTATAAGCTTATAATCAGTATTAATGAGGTGTTACCTATGAATCTAATTGAGCTTAAAAGAAGGAGATTTATTAACCGATATATCTTATTAACACAAGTATTGTTTTTTTTGTTAATGGTCATTTTATTACTAAGAGCTTTTACATTTAAATATGAAGAGTTATTTTTAAATATATCTGTTGTTTTTATATTTATAATGATTTTAGTATGCGTTCCCCTGCTCCATAAAGTAAGTGAGAAATATTTCAAATACGAATTAATATTAGATTTTGTTATTTTTGCAGTTTATCTTACAACAGCTACATACTTGTTGATACGAGAAAATGATAGCATTTTTAGAATAATATTATTGATGCCGGTAGTAGTTACTAGCATAAAGTATGGCACTAAAATAGCTTTTTTTGCAGGAGCCTTATCGGTATTATCATTACAAATAACTAGCTTTTTTAATAACTTTGAATATATCGATGCCAATATCATACTGAGTGGAGTTATCTTTCTCTTAGCATGGCTATTAGGGAATATGACAGAAACGGAAAGAGGAATCAGAAAAGAACTGCAGGAAGATATTTTGAAGCGGGAAAAGATAGAAATTAAACTTACTGAAAGTGAAGAACGCTATCGAAAGTTAGTAGAACTCTCTCCCGATGGAATTGTTATTTTTGATCTTAAAAGGATTAAATATGCTAATAAGACTGCAGCAGAATTGTTTGGTTTGGCGAGTCCGGTAGATTTAGTTGATAAGGGTATTGAAGAGCTGATTCACGCTGATTATAGGGAAATGGCCAAAAATAAAATAAGGCATATTTTTGCCAAGAAAGAAGAGATAGCAGTTTTTAATGTTAAAGGCGTCTCCGCGGATCAGGCAGAACTAGAGCTTGAGATAGAGGCTATCCTTTTTTCTTATCAAGATAATCCATCTGGGCAAGCGGTTATTAGAGATGTAAGTAAAAGAAAAAAAGTAGAAGAAGAGCTGTTAAAAGCAAGCAAGCTGGAATCTTTAGGATTATTAGCAGGAGGAATAGCCCATGACTTTAACAATCTTTTAGCAATAGTATTAGGTAATAGTTCACTGGCAAAAAAATACCAAATTTAAATGAAAAGATCTTGCGCCACTTGCAGGAGATTGAAAAAGCTACTAATCAAGCAAGGGAGTTAACTTTACACTTGCTAACCTTTGCAAAGGGTGAAATTCCAACAAAAACGATAGCTAACTTTAAGGAGTTGGTATTGGAGTCAGTAAATCTAATGCTAAGTGGATCTAATGTTAGCTTCTGCTTTAACATTCCTGACGATTTATTCTTAGTTAAGATAGATGAAGGGCAAATTAAACAGGTTATAAATAATCTTACCATAAATGCCATGCAAGCAATGACAAAGGGCGGAACTATATGGGTGAATGCTGAGAACATTGTTATTGATCAAGAGGATGGGGATTCGGAAATAGGGCTGGAGCCAGGTAATTATATTAAAGTTTCATTTAAAGATGAAGGAATAGGAATTCCAGCGGATAATTTATCTAAAATATTTGATCCTTATTTTACTAGCAAAGAATCAGGTACCGGCTTAGGATTAGCTACCTGTTACTCAATCATCAAGAACCACCGGGGCTTAATAAAGGTAGAGTCACAAGTTGGCGTAGGTACTAAATTTTATATTTTCTTACCAGCCATTGACGATAATGCTGGAATAATACAAAAGCAAGAAGAGGCTATTTAGTAGACTTTTCTTGCTTTTGTTTTTTTATATTTATTTTTCTATTTCAATATATTGTTTAAATATACTCTTTTAAAAGGTTTGGGTTTTTCTCTAGAAACTCTGCTGCAGCTACCTCGGGT
>JAWSUQ010000381.1:0-2936 GCA_033549265.1 Bacillota bacterium | reverse complement strand
ATAGAAGGCTGAACAGACGGTAGAGGAAAGTGATCAGTTGCTAGCAGGCTTCT
This sequence comes from Bacillota bacterium, assembly GCA_033549265.1. Lineage (GTDB taxonomy): Bacteria > Bacillota > Desulfitisporia > Desulfitisporales > JAWSUQ01 > JAWSUQ01. The sequence goes on along the minus strand of JAWSUQ010000381.1, from coordinate 2,883 downwards.
TGGCACTAAAGTTATGTATGTTACAATAGGATATTCTAATACTTGATATAAAAGCTCTCTAGTAATTAACATTTTCTTTGAGGCCCCCTTCTTTGGTCTAATTCAATATATGCCAATATTAGGGGCTAGGTGTCGATATTAATTATTTTTTTCTTTTATATGATGGGTGTCGTTCAATAGGCTTAATACAACATGGTCATCATAAAAATCAAGAATATTAACCGCTGTGTTATCCTGCTTTAAACTCCACATTTTTTTTAAATCTATTCCCAATAGGGAGCAAATAATTGTGCGGATAGTACCGCCATGAGAAACTATGACAATAGTGTCTTTTGTATAATTAGCCTTTAAATAATCTATAAACTCCAGCACCCTTTTTTGCATATCGGCAAATAATTCACCATTGGGAATTTGTAAATTGATAGGATCCTTATACCAATTAGTTGCTAAGTCTTGATGCTGCTGATTTATTTCTTTAAAAGTGAGACCCTCCCAGATGCCAAAGTTTAACTCCCGCAATAGGGCGCTTTTTTTTACCTCTTTGTTATGTTTAACAGCTATGTATTCAGCAGTTTGATATGCCCTAGAAAGATCACTAGCATAAATAGCAGTTGGCTCTAGTTGTGCCATTCTTTCCCCTAGCTGCTTACCCTGCATATGACCATTGTGGCTTAATTCCACATCAGTATGGCCCTGATACCTAAGCTGACTATTCCATTTAGTTTCTCCATGCCTTATTAGGTACAATTTCATCCCATCACTCCTTCGTCAATATTTTTTTTAAGGTTGCTATTAATTGACAGTTATCATCATGCTGTTTAACAGCTACCCTAAAGTATTTTTCTGACAAGCCACTAAAATTACTGCAATCCCTGATTAATATTCCTTTGAAGCTAGCCTCCTTTAGTAAACTTTTCGCAGTTATTTGTGGATTAATTATTTTACATAAAATAAAATTAGCTTGAGGATAAAAAGGCTCAATGCCTCTTATCTGCGAAAGCTCCTTATACATAAATTCTTTTTCTTTTATTATATATGCTTTTGATTCATTAATGTAGTCGTGATTGTTTAGCCCTATTTTAACAGCGATTTCAGCCATACTATTTACTGGCCAAGGCCCCTGATATTTTCTGATTTGATTAATTAAATTCTCATTTCCTAAGGCAAAACCAAATCGCAAACCTGGTATCCCTAAGATTTTCGTCAGAGAGGAAATTACCAAAATTTTGTCATTATCGTTTACGTAATTACTTAGACTTGCCCCATTTTCCGCTTCAGTAAAGAGCAGAAAAGATTCATCTACTATTAAAAGAACATTAGCTTCAGCACATTTCTTCGAAAGGTATAAGAGCTTATCTAGTGAAAACTTATTTCCCGTTGGATTATTGGGATTGCAAATAAAAAGCATATCAGCACCAGGAAGCTGTTTAACAATAGCATCTACAGGCAGGTCCCAGTCTTGATTTTCTTCAAGTAAAGCCGTTTCAACTGAAACATTACATGCTTCAGCGGCTCGATGATATTCGGAAAAGGTAGGAATAGGAATAATGATTTTTTTTGGACGAAGGCTATGAAATATTAAATATATTATTTCAATGGCACCATTGCCTAAAATAATGTTCTTAGTAGAGGAAACAAAATATTTTGCTATTATAGTCTTTAATTCGGTATAATCAGGATCGGGATAATTGAGAATACTACTTAAGTCTCCCATTAAAGCAGCCTCTAATCCAGGCGGATAACCTAATGGATTAATATTGGCGCTAAAATCTAATAATTGATATTTAGGGATACCTAATCTTGTGGCATAGTAGTTAATATTTCCCCCATGCTGATGCAATTTCATAGCTAATTCCTCCACATATAGCTTCTAGTAAATGTATTTCCTGAATTCCAGGAATTTGTTGCTTTAATTTAGTCAACAGCGTTTCACTAGGTAGTACCTCACCCTCAAAAAGGATTCCTATGGTGGTGCCGCTGTGAGCAATATTAATTCCGATAGCCTGATGTGCCATGGCTAGGTCAAGTACCGCTTCAAGATGAGGTTTATATAGTACTCGCTGATGGGCTAGAGACGAAATAGTAGCTCCCTGAGCTACCTTTTTTACATTTTGTTCCCTTACTCCTGCCTTTACTAACTCCAATGAAGCTCTAATTTCTTTTTCCTTAGCTCGATTAAGCTGTTGTAGTTCTGGTCTGCAGTTGAACATTAGTGTATCCACTGTGTCTGAAAACTCTAAAGCCAGTACATTCATAGGTAGTGCCGGTCCTAATGTCTCAAATCGCTCCCCGGTCACATGATCAAACATAGCCAGCCCTGGCAAAAACACACTATCAGTTGGCTCTATTGAAAGTGCTATTTGAGCTATGTCCCGCTCAGTAATGCTGTTGCCAGTGATTTTGGCCACTGCGCAAATTGTAGCTAATACATCAGCAGAGCTGCTTGCCCAACCTTTGCCTATGGGCAAATCCGACTCAACCGTTATTACCAATCCCATATTTTGGTTGAAGTAAGTTAAGGTTTTAATGGCCGCTTCCTTTACTTTGGTACGCCATTTAGGGGCAACTACTATGTCACTTTGACAATGGGGTAGAACTACTACTTGACTATATTTATTGATAGGAAAGCTTACTAAAAAGTTATGTCCATCTATTAGCCCTTGTACTAGTTCACCACAGGTACCAGGAACTTTCACCGCTACTTTCAATATTTATCACTCCGGCTAAATAATTAATGATATTAATAGTAAAACTACTACTTCCGACAACTCAATTACTGCTCCATACGTGTCGCCTGTTAAGCCACTTATTTTCTTAATAATTTGAGAGTTTATTATCACTACTAAGATGCTAGCTGTTAATAGCACCAAAATACCAGAAAGC
>JAWSUQ010000380.1:0-2968 GCA_033549265.1 Bacillota bacterium | reverse complement strand
CCTATATGATTGGACGAGGTATGGGAGGCGCTATTTTTGCAATAGGAGGATTACTGTTTGGCGGGCACTTGTTTTATGGAATTTACAAGGCTAAGAAGAGCTTTAAAGTTAAGGATATTAAAGCAGCAACACTAATGCTCTTAAGTAATAAGCAATTTTCTAACAATAAAGATAAAGCCAAAGGACAAGAGAGTAAGGGGAAGAATAAGAAACAAAAGGATGAAAAGAGCAATAGTAGTAAAAATACTAGGAAAGGAAAAGGCAAAAAAACTAAAAAGTCAGCAGAAAGAGAAAAGCCTCAAAAGAATGAGCTTGTACTTAAGAAGGACCAATTTAAGGGCAAAAAATTTAACATAAAAGAACCAGGGGCAAAGTAACACTCTTACCCCTGGTTAATTATTAATTACTCCATCATGATAGCTCTTAATACATCAGTTTCTGTGATAACACCCACTAATCTACCATCATTTATTACTGGCAGGCAGCTGATGCGATTCTCAAGCATTTGTTTAGCAGCAACTTTAATTGAATCTAATGGGTTAATAATCTCTAGCTTTTTGGTCATGAAATGCTTGACTTTAAGCTTATCTAGCAAATAAGGTAGTTCATGATTGCTAAGAGCGTTTGCTGGAGAAGGAGATACGCGATACAGGTCTGTTAATGTAACAATACCTACCAGCTTTTCACCATCCATCACAAGCAGGTGACGAATTTGGTGCTGCTCCATTTTTTCCATAGCTTCAATGAACTTAGAGTCTTGGTCAATTGTAATTACGTTGGCAGTCATGTAATTATCTACTCTCATCATCTTAAAATTACCCCCTTTTTAATGTATTATATATTTTGAGCTGGAATGCTCTTGTTTTCACTTTTATTATAGTCAATAAATCTTATTCGGTGACATTGTTACATAGAATATTTTAGAGAATGATTAAGTGGAGTTGGGGTAAAATAGTACTAGGAATGGTTGAGATTTTCTAAAGAAATGGGCATTAGAGTGTTGGCTATAATTACTAGTTTCGAGATTTGATGGCGAAATCCTGCTGATGCCAGCAGGATTTTGTACTTTATTAAACGAAGTTTGATAATATTTGTAAGTTAGTCTGAGGAGGTTTTGTTTTTGAGAGCCTATGATTTAATTTTAAAAAAAAGAAATGGTTTTGAGCTTACGGCAAGTGAAATTAAATTTTTTGTTAACGGTTATACTAAAGGGCTAATTCCTGATTATCAAATGGCTGCATTAAATATGGCTATTTTTTTTCAGGGGCTTACTAAAGCGGAGACATTGCATTTAACCTTGGCAATGATGGAGTCGGGTGATACTATTTCTTTGGCAGAAATTCCTGGTATAAAGGTGGATAAGCACAGTACCGGTGGTGTTGGCGATACTACTACCCTGGTACTAGCTCCATTAGTGGCAGCGGCTGGAGTACCAGTAGCTAAAATGTCTGGGAGGGGATTAGGACATACTGGAGGTACTATAGATAAGTTTGAAGCAATACCAGGCTTTCAAACGGAACTAGCTATTGATGATATGATTAACGCAGTTAAAAATACTGGGGTAGCAGTAGTTGGTCAAACAGGAAACCTAGTTCCTGCTGACAAGAAATTATATGCTTTGAGAGATGTTACTGCGACAGTAGATAGTTTACCTCTCATAGCTAGCAGTATAATGAGCAAAAAGCTGGCTGCCGGGGCAGATGCGTTAGTGTTAGATGTTAAGACTGGAAACGGCGCTTTTTTAAAGGACTTGGAGAAAGCCTTTGAATTGGCACAAACAATGGTAGATATTGGACAAGGGGCTGGACGAGAAACTGTGGCGGTTATCACAAATATGGACCAGCCTTTAGGAAAGGCTATCGGCAATTCACTGGAAATAGAGGAGGCAATTCGTACCTTGAAAGGGGAAGGACCAGCTGACTTAGAGGAGTTGTGCCTTGTGTTAGGTGGACAAATGCTTTATTTGGCAAAGGCAGTTGAAAGTGCTTCCGCTGGGGAAGCTAAGCTAAAAGAGTTGCTTGCTAATGGGTTAGCATTAGAGAAGTTAAAGGAGTTAATCAGATCCCAACAGGGAAACGATAAAGTTGTAGAGGATCTGTCCCTTTTGCCCCAGGCAAGACACAAAATAGCTGTGACAGCACCTACTAGTGGATACATACATCGCATAAAAGCAGAAGCCACTGGAATAGCTGCTATGATTTTGGGTGCTGGCAGAGAGACTAAAGAATCAGTAATAGACCTTGCAGTAGGTGTGACCTTAGAGAAAAAAGTTGGTGACAAGGTCAATAGTGGCGATGAAGTTGCAATCATTTACACTAATGATAATCCCAACAGTGATAAGGTATTAACAGCAGTAGACAAAATAATAGGAGCCTATGAGATAAAGCCCCAGGCTTTTGCTGCTCCTAAATTGATCCAAGGCTATGTAGACAAAGTGAAACGGAATAAAGTATAAAATATTTAAGTAATAGGGAGATGAATTGTAGTGGATATAGAACAAAAACTAATTAAGCTGGCATTAAAAGCTAAAGAAAATGCATATACGCCCTATTCTAAATTTAATGTAGGGGCAGCGCTTTTGACTGAATCTGGAGAGATTTTTACAGGATGCAATGTAGAGAATGCCTCCTATGGGCTGGCAAATTGTGCTGAAAGAACAGCTATTTTCAAAGCTGTGAGTGAAGGTCATACTAAGTTTCAGAAAATTGCTGTGGTCACAGATATTGAGGACTTCGCATCCCCTTGCGGCGCTTGTCGGCAGGTAATGGTGGAGTTTGGCTTAGACATAGAAGTATTAATGGGTAACAACTCAGGTAAGTTTTATTCTAAGACCAGTGGAGAGCTGTTACCCTGTAGCTTTACCAGTGAACAACTAGATAAAAATACAACAGGCTAAGAGGCTTGTTGTATTTTTTATAGTAAAATTTGCTATAATTGAAGAGATATAATTGGCAAAGGTGGTAAATAT
>JAWSUQ010000379.1:0-2973 GCA_033549265.1 Bacillota bacterium | reverse complement strand
TGTAATAGTTACAATTCCTTCCGGTGAAAACAGTTCAACTATTGCCAATAGCTTAGTAAATGCTGGAGTAATAAATAATACAAAAGATTTTTTGAATATTTTGGACTTGTTTCAACTTCATTCAAAAATAAAGGCTGGATCTTATCAGCTTGAAAAAAATATGGATTTAGGTATATTAGTGTTAGTAATTACAGGAATGAAGTAAAAAACTATTAGGGAAAATTATACACATTATTATATGAATATAATTGCATTTTATTTTTTTTTCTGCTATACTAATACACGGTGTTAAAAAACACACGTCTGTACTTACCACCATGGTTCCTCAAGGGTTTGGTGGGTGAAAAAGATAGGCGGAGGTAAAAAAAACCAGAAAGGAGGTGTAGGGAAATGTCAGTTATTTCAATGAAACAATTACTTGAAGCAGGGGTACACTTCGGTCATCAAACAAGACGATGGAACCCTAAAATGGCGCCCTACATTTTTACAGAGAGAAATGGTATTTATATTATTGACCTGCAGAAAACAGTAAAGAAGGTTGAGGATGCATATTATTTCATTCGCGACTTAGTAGCTGAAGGTAATACTGTTTTATTTGTAGGAACAAAAAAACAAGCTCAAGAGTCAGTAAAAGAAGAAGCAGCGCGATGTGGCATGTATTTCGTTAACGAGCGCTGGTTAGGTGGAATGCTTACAAATTTCCAAACCATTAGACGCCGCGTAGACAGATTGCATGAGCTTGAAAAAATGGAAGAAGAAGGCGTTATGGAAGTGTTGCCTAAAAAAGAAGTGGCTAATCTTCGAGGTGAGAAAGACAAGCTACAAAGATTTTTAGGTGGTATCAAGGAAATGACACAGCTCCCAAGTGCGCTATTTGTGATTGATCCTAGAAAAGAACGCATTGCTGTGGCGGAAGCAAAGAAACTGGGAATTCCTATTGTGGCTATTGTTGACACAAACTGTGATCCAGATGAAGTGGACTATGTTATACCAGGAAATGATGATGCTATTAGAGCTGTAAAGCTGTTAACAGCCAAAATGGCTGATGCAATATTAGAGGGTGCTCAGGGAAATGATGGGGATAATGAAGTTGAGCAGTAGATAAGTCGGGGGGCTGGCAAGGGGGTAGTATTATACCGAACCTCGCCAGCTCCTTTTTCTTCCTACACCATACATAAAGTAAAATAAAGAATAATATTGTTCTAAAGGAGGCTGTAATATGAGCATTAGTGCTAGCTTAGTAAAAGAGTTAAGAGAGAGAACAGGTGCAGGTATGATGGACTGCAAAAAGGCATTAGGAGAAACTGATGGTGATATTGACAAAGCAATTGATTATTTACGGGAAAAAGGATTGTCAGCCGCTGCCAAAAAAGCTTCAAGAATTGCTGCAGAAGGTATAGTTGAAGCTTATATTCACGGTGCAGGTAGAATTGGCGTGTTAGTTGAGATTAATTGTGAGACAGATTTTGTAGCTAAAACAGATAATTATAAAGAGCTTTGCCGAGATATTGCAATGCAAATTGCTGCTAGTAAACCAACTTATGTTTCAAAAGAAGAGGTTCCTGCTGACGTTATTGAAAAAGAAAAAGAAATCCTTAAGGCTCAAGCTATAAATGAAGGCAAACCAGCTAATATAGCTGAAAAAATGGTGGAAGGTAGAATTGAAAAATTCTATAAGGAAGTTTGTTTATTAGAGCAACCTTTTATAAAGGACTCAGACAAAACTGTTCACCAAATAGTTGTTGAAAAAATTGCTTCAATAGGAGAAAATATTTCAATCCGACGATTTGCAAGGTTTGAATTAGGGGAAGGCTTAGAAAAGAGAAAAGATAACTTTGCAGAAGAAGTAATGAAAGAGGCAAAAAGAGATTAATAGAGAGAACACTATTTTGTGTTCTCTTTTTTCAAAAATAATGTTAATATTTTAAAAGGATTTTGTTGATTGCGTGTAGAAACATATTTTGGAATGACTGGAGGTAAACAAAATATGCAACAAGCTAAGTACAGTAGAGTTATACTCAAGCTTAGCGGTGAGGCCTTAGCTGGGGCACAGGGTTTTGGAATAGAACAGGATACCTTGAATTTAATAGCTCGACAGGTAAAGGAAATACATAAGCTAAAAGTTCAAGTGGCAATTGTAGTTGGTGGAGGAAATATTTGGCGAGGAATTGCCGGTAGTGAAAAAGGCATGGATCGAGCTACTGCCGACTATATGGGGATGCTGGCAACTGTTATGAATGCCCTGGCACTGCAAGATGCTTTGGAAAACCATGAAGTTGATACCCGAGTACAAACTGCTATTGAAATGCGACAGGTTGCTGAACCCTATATTAGAAGGAAGGCAATTAGACACTTGGAGAAAAATAGAGTAGTAATTTTTGCTTCTGGAACCGGTAATCCATATTTTTCTACAGATACTGCTGCTGCATTAAGAGCCGCTGAAATTGAGGCAGATGTAATCTTGATGGCTAAAAAGGTTGATGGAGTTTATGATTCTGATCCAGTTACTAACCCTAATGCCCAAAAGTATGAGCAGTTAACTTTTAAAGAAGTACTTACTAAAGGTCTTGGCGTAATGGACAGTACAGCTGCATCATTATGCATGGACAATAATATTCCAATAATAGTGTTTAACTTAACACAAGAAGGCAATATTTTTAAAGTTGTTACAGGTAGTAAAATAGGAACAAGTGTTGGGAGGGATTTTGATGATTCAGGAGCTATTTAATGAAGTAGAGTCTAAAATGGAGAAAACTATCGATGCTTTAAAAAAAGAGTTTGGTTCATTACGGGCTGGTAGGGCAAACCCAAGCTTACTAGAAAAGGTATTTGTAGATTACTATGGTGCACCTACTCCAGTTAATCAGTTGGCTAATATTTCAGCACCTGAAGCTAGACTTCTAGTTATTCAGCCCTGGGATAAGTCTGTGATCCCAGTGGTAGAAAAAGCTATTTTAAAGTCTGACCTAGGGT
>JAWSUQ010000378.1:0-2980 GCA_033549265.1 Bacillota bacterium | reverse complement strand
GGAATGGACTGCCATTATAGCCTTAGGCATAATTGGCACTTTTCTGTACCATGCTTTTTTCTTTACCAGCCTCCAGTACACCACAGCCATTAATTCTTCTCTGATTGGTGCCACCAATCCCATGGTGACAACAATCTTAGCGGTGCTTTTCTTTGAGGAAAGCATGACCGGAGGGAGATTAGCCGGAATTTTGCTATCATTTCTAGGGGTATTTTTAATAATAACAAACGGTGATTGGGGTGTAATCAGTAATTTGCAATTTAATCATGGCGATATTTTAATGTTTATTGCAGTTTGTTGCTGGGCCGCTTATTCCGTCTTAGGGAGAAGCTATATGGCAAAGCTGAAGCTGTCGCCCCTTAAAGTAACAGCCTACACCTTCTTAGTATGTGTGATAGTGTCCTTTCCCTTTTTTCTATGGGAAAAACCAATGAGTTATTTGCCAGATGTCTCAGCAGGAGGCTGGATAGCAGTAGTCTACATGGCGGTTTTTGCATCGGTGCTGGGATATTTTATTCAGTTAACCGCTATCCAAGAGATAGGGGCACCGAAAGCAGCTATGTTTATAAATTTGGTACCGGTATTTACTATTATATTATCAGTAATATTTTTAAAAGAGAGCTTTACCTTGTTTAAGCTAATATGTGCCGGCTTAATTATTACTGGCGTTTTCTTGGCCACTAGACCGGTAAAGCTAGAAGGAAAAACAGGGTATCAGATGAAATACTAAGTGGTTGTTGCAATTGCTAGGAAGGTTATGGTATACTAGTTTAGTATGTAAATGCAATTCTATATATAAAATTGCATTTCCCTGCTCCAGCCTTTTGAGTTGGGGCCAAAGACCGAAGGGAGGTGAAAAGCGTGCGCCAATATGAAATGATGTATATTATTAAGCCTGAATTGGAAGAGGAAGCTAGAACAGCTGTAGTAGCAAAGGTTAATGACCTGATTACTAAAAACGGCGGTGAGGTCACTAAGAGCGATATCCTAGGCAAGAAAAAGCTTGCTTATGAAGTTAAGGATAATCGTGACGGCGTGTATGTATTAGCGAACTTTCAGGTAGATGGCGCTGCTATTGCGGAAATTGAGAGGGTACTAAAGATTACTGAAGAAGTAATTAAGTATCTTCTTGTGCTGAAAGCAGCTTAATCTATTAAAAACTAGGTGGTGGTTATTATGTTAAACAAGGTTATCTTAATAGGTCGGCTGACAAATGATCCAGAGCTACGCTATACTCCTAATGGCGCTGCAGTAGCATCTTTTGGACTTGCTGTAGAAAGAAACTATTCTAATCAGCAAGGGGAGCGACAGGTGGACTTTATAGACATAGTAGTATGGCAAAAGCTGGCTGAGTTGTGTGCTAACCACTTAGGAAAAGGACGATTAGTAGCTATTGATGGACGCATCCAAGTAACTTCCTATGAAGCGAAGGATGGCCAAAGACGCCGCAGAGTTGAAGTAGTGGCTGAAACAGTTAAGTTTTTGGACTGGCCTAAGGATGGCAGTCAGGCTGGAGGAGGCGCGCCAGGTCGCAAAGAATCCTTTGGGACTGAGGTAGATGCCTCATATGATGATCTTCCATTTTAAACAGGTAAGGAGGGATTAGTTTGGCAGCGCGTAGAGAAAAAGGACGCAGACCTCGTAGAAGGGTATGCAGCTTTTGTGTAGATAAAGTTGAAAGTGTTGACTACAAAGATACTCATAAGCTTAAAAAATATATTACAGAGCGCGGTAAAATTTTGCCAAGACGTATTTCTGGCAACTGTGCGAAGCACCAAAGACAAGTTACGCTTGCAATCAAGCGAGCTAGAAATATTGCTTTACTGCCTTTCACTGCAGAGTAAAAAGCGATATAATTAAAAAGTTGACAAAAGTGAAAGGAAGCAAACTATTGCTTCCTTTTATTAATATTGAAAGCATTTGGTAAACAATAATAATGTTAATCTATACAGGAGAAATTAGCGGCTTTAACGAATTATATTTAGAGACTTGAGGTGAACTAATGGCAGAAAGGTTAACATCTACTAAAGCATTGGTAGAAGGAGCTCTGGCAGCTGCGCTGGCAGCGGTATTAGCTCTAGTAGGTTATTATTTGCCGCCGCTTTCCATGATTACTACCTTAGTTTGGTTTATTCCAATTGTAGTAGTAATTGTCAGGCAAAATATGCGCTGGGGAGTCATGTCCTTAGTGGTGGCAACTCTTGTGATGATGATGTTAAGTCATCCTTTGAGCGGATTTCTCACTGCCCTGCAAATGGGGTTTGTAGCTTTAGTATATGGATACGGTTTTAAAAACAAATGGTCTGCTGGCAAAATCATTTTAACTGGAGGCATTGCTGTTGTAATATCCGCTATCATAGTAATTGCCCTTTCCATAACTCTAATGGGGGTTAATTTAGGGGAATGGCAGCAAGAAATGGCCCTTCAGATTGATCATTCTATTGAAATGTATCGTCAATGGGGCCTATTAGACCAAGGAGGGGAAGAAGAGCTTCGCAACACCATGGAGGCACTGATTCACTTTATTGGTCTGATCATACCAGGGCTGTTGATATCCGGCTCGTTATTGACGGCGGCTGTTAACTTTCTGCTGGTGAGAGTTGTTTTAAAGCGTGTTGGAGTGGAAATTAGGCCAATTCCACCCTTTAGAGAGTGGCAGTTGCCCTGGTATTTAATATGGGGAATTATCGGCGGATTAATTCTATTATTAGGCGGCGATTACTTTAATCTTGACTTAGTGAACACTATTGGCTTAAATATTTTATATTTTTATTTCCCCATACTGTTTATTGCTGGTCTATCAGTGCTATCCTTTTTCAATTATCATTTAAAAATAGCTAGATGGATAAAGATAATGACTTTAATAGTATTTGTAGTTAATCTACCTTTTGCTGTAGTGCTAATTACTTCTCTGGGGCTGTTTGACCCATTGTTTAATTATCGGCGGTTGGTAAATCAAGCGAAAAAGTAAAATGCGGGA
>JAWSUQ010000377.1:0-2994 GCA_033549265.1 Bacillota bacterium | reverse complement strand
TTGTCTGCAAGATATTTGGCTAATTCTCTTGCTTTCATAAAATCCACATTTAGCTCTTCGTCAAAAGGAGTCACCATTGCCGTAATTACTCTCCCAAAATTTACCACAAACTCTCACCTCTTTTATTTTAATTTATCACCAAGCTTAAACCTTTTATGGAGCGCTCTCACTGAAGCTTCCATATCTTTTCTATCCACTAAGCACCATATAGTTGTATGGGAGTCAGCAGACTGTAGAATTTCAATCCCCTCCGAATGTAAGGCCTCTACTATTTGAGCCATTACTCCAGGTATTCCTGCCATACCAGCTCCAACAGCTGAGACCTTGGCACAACCGAACCTGATATCCGGTGTTATATCCATATTTTTCAGTATTTCAACTGCTTGCTCTGCTACTTCTTCTTTCACGGTAAAAAATATTTTTTCCGGATGAACGTTTATAAAATCAATACTAATATTAGCTAGGGCTAATGCTCTAAAAATTTTTACTGCCAAATATTTTTCTTTATTATTTGAACTTATTTTAACCTTAAGCTGAGTTATGTTAGGTATTTGAGTAATTCCAGTTATTAAACCGTAATTATTTATGGCAACATCTAACTGAGAGCTGCCGTTTTGATTAGTAATAATGGTTCCTGGTAATTCAGAAAAGGTAGATTTTATTTTTAAGGGCAAATTATGCTGCATAGCTACTTCTACAGCTCTTGGATGGATTACTTTAGCCCCTTCATGAGCTAATTGGCATATCTCATTGTAGGTTACCGCCGATAAGGTCTTGGCGTCTTCTACAATTCTTGGATCTGCTGTTTTTATACCATCCACATCAGTGTATATCTCAACAGTTTCAGCCTTTAACGCAACTCCTAGTGCTGCAGCAGTTGTATCGCTACCACCTCTACCTAACGTAGTTATTTCTCCAGACTTCGTAGTCCCCTGAAATCCTGCCACAATTACTACTTTACCTTGATTTAATTGCTCTAAGATTTTGTTCGGATTAATAGAAATTATTCGACTATCGGTGAAGTCTTCATTCGTTAAGATACCTGCTTGCGCACCATTAAAAGTTATTGCCTTTATTCCTTCTTTAGCCAATAAACTAGTCAATAATACTCCTGAAATAATTTCTCCACAAGAAAGTAGTAGGTCCTGTTCTCGCTTGTCTAAGACCCCTTCATGTTCTCTTACTAATGATAATAATGTATCAGTAGCATAAGGGTTCCCAAGCCTTCCCATGGCAGAAACTACTACAACTAATTTAAACCCTTTGGAAAGGGCTTCCTTTATCTTAGCAATTACCTGTTGGCGTTGTTCTTGCATTGCTAAGGAAGTCCCGCCATATTTCTGAACCAATATTGTCAAGTTAAAGCACCTCTTTACACGGGTGTTGCATAATATGAGGTTATTTTTGTATCAATAATTCAGCTATTTGAACGGCATTAGTTGCTGCACCTTTCCGCAAATTATCAGCCACAACCCATAAATTAAGTCCCTTTTCTATACTTTCATCTTCTCTAATTCTACCTACAAACACCTCATCTTTTCCCTTAACATCAATTGGCATAGGGTATTGGATATTGCTAGGATCATCTATCACAATAATCCCAGGGGTTTGTTGTAGAATTTCAATAGCATCTTTTCTAGTAATCTTATTAACAGTTTCGATATTGATAGCTTCTGAATGGCCTGTTACTACCGGTACTCTCACTGCAGTTGCAGTAATTTGGATGCTCTGGTCATTTAGAATTTTTTTTGTTTCATTTACCATTTTCATTTCTTCCTTAGTATAGTTATTTTCTAAGAAAATATCTATATGAGGTAGCATATTAAAGGCAATTTGCTTAGGAAAGACGTTCTTTTCAACACTATTATTGTTTAAGCACTGTTGTGACTGCTCCATCAGCTCATCGATTGCCTCAGCCCCAGCTCCTGATACAGCTTGATAAGTAGATACTACAATTCTTTTTATTGTCGCATTCTTATGAATAGGCGCTAGAGCTGCAACCATTTGTATGGTTGAGCAATTTGGATTAGCTATAATACCTTGATGATTTTTCACAGCATCAGGGTTAACCTCTGGCACTATCAACGGTACTTTTGGATCTAGTCTAAAAGCACTGCCATTATCAATAACTACAGCACCAGCAGCTACAGCGTGATGTGCAAACTCAACACTAGCAGAACCCCCTGCAAACAAAGCTATATCAACACCTTTAAAGGATTCAGGTTTTGTTTCTTCAATTACATATTTTTTTCCCTTAAATTCTACCTCTTTTCCCGCAGAACGCTCTGTAGCCAACAGCTTAAGATCCCCCACAGGAAAATTCCTTTCTGCTAATACGTTTAATAATTCCTGTCCTACCGCACCAGTTCCTACAACTGCTATATTATAGGTTTCCATAGATATTACCTCCAAAATGTTATTAATATGATTCTACTTAGGATATTGTATTAACACCGGTTGTATTTGCTTACCTTGCAATGCTTGGAAAATAGTTGGTTTAATTCTCTCCATATCCGCTACTAAAGAATTAGCTTTGACTACATAATCATCTTGGCCAAATGGAACTAGGAAAATATTTTTCATATTGATTAGCAGTCCAATGTTTTTGGCGTTGATTCCAAGACCATCATTAGTAGATATGGCAATAACAACTGGCTTCAAATTGCGCAAGTGAGCTTTGATAGCCATCACTGCAGTAGTGTCAGATATACCATTAACTAGTTTGGCAATAGTATTCCCAGTACAAGGAGCAACTACAACAACATCAAACATGCTACTAGGACCAATTGGTTCAGCATCTACGATACTGGTTATGGGTTCTTTGCCAGTTAAATTTTTTAGCTCACTATACCATTTAGCCGCACTTCCAAAACGAGTATCTGTGTTCTTAACGGTTTCCGATATTATCGGAAAAACTTCTGCCCCTTCATCCAATAAATCCTTAATATAGACCAACACTTCACTTAAAGTACAATGAGAACCTGTTAATACAAA
>JAWSUQ010000376.1:0-3053 GCA_033549265.1 Bacillota bacterium | reverse complement strand
CCTAATAGTCTTAAATAAAGGCAACTTTACGCTTTTCTTCTTCAACTTTTCTACCTCTTCCATGGGGTACACATAAAGGTGTTCCAAATAGCGGATCAACCGCTATTTTACAACCCATACCAAAGACCTCCTGGACCATTTCACAAGTTATAATTTCTTCGGGTTTTCCTTCAGTAAAAACTGTTTTATTATGAACTGCCACCATATGATGTGCATAGCGAGCAGCTAAATTTAAATCATGAAGGACCATCACAATCGTTCGTTTTTCTCTTTCATTTAATTCAAACAGTAAATCTAGGATATCAATTTGATGAGCCATATCTAAGTAAGTAGTAGGTTCATCTAAAAGCAGCACATCCGTCCCTTGAGCAAGAGTCATCGCAATCCAAGCTCTCTGTCGCTGTCCTCCAGAAAGGGAATCAACCGGTCGGTTTTCAAGTTCCCTCATTTTCGTATCTTCCAGCGCCTTATTCACCATATATTCATCTTCCTTTGACCATTGTTGCAACCAATTTTGATATGGATATCTTCCCTGCTTCACCAATTGCAATACGGTTAAACCTTCAGGAGCAATCGGTCCCTGCGGTAATATAGAGAGGTTCCTTGCCGCTTCTTTAGTGGGCATCTTGGTAATTACCTTTCCATCCAACAAAACTGCACCTTTTTGGGGCTTTAACAAACGTGCAAGTGAACGTAGCAACGTAGATTTCCCACAACCATTACTTCCAACAAAAACTGTTATTTTTCCCTGTGGAATTTTAATGCTCAAGTTATCAATAATCGGTCCATTACCATAAGACAAAGTTAATGATTTAGTTTCCAATGCTTGCATTATCTATCCTCCTTTTAGTTTTGATGACGATTCCGATAGAGCAGGTAAATAAAAAATGGAGCACCAATTCCAGATACAAATATGCCTGCGGGAAGATCAAGTGGTACAAAAAAGGTTCTGGCAACAACATCTGCTAAGAAAACAATTAATCCGCCAATTAAAGCTGAAACCGGTACTAAGCTGCCGAAAGAACGACCAACTAGTTTCCTTGCAATATGAGGTGCTATTAACCCAACAAATCCTACCCCTCCAGCAAACGCTACAGCTGAACCGGCTAAGGCGACACTAGTAAACAGCAAAGCAAAACGATGTAATTGTACTCTCACCCCTAAACTTAATGCCACTTGATCGCCCAGTTCCTGTGCATTGGCAGTATTCGCAAAAAACATGGACAATGGAATAAAAATAATAACCCATGGTAACATAGAATTAACATTTTCCCAATTTGCTCCGTAAACGCTCCCTGTTAGCCAAAGATATGCTTGGGGGGTCGAGTAACTATTACCAAGTACAATCATCATTGTTGTCAAAGCGCTCATCGCTGCTGCAATACCAATTCCTACCAAAATAAGCCGAATAGGAGAAACCCCTTTTTTCCAGGCTAAAAAATAAATTAGAAAAGAAATAGTTCCTGCACCTGCTATTGCCACCAAAGGAAGCCATTTAATGCTAATTGTGTCTATAAAATATGTAATAAAAATTACTGCCGCAAGGGAGGCTCCACCTGTTATGCCAATAATATCTGGAGAGCCCAGTGGATTTCTTATTATCCCTTGTAATATTAGCCCAGAAACTCCAAGTGCAGCACCTACGAGCAATGACAAAGTTGCCCGTGGCAACCTTAAAGTATCAATAATAAATGCGTATTCCTCGCCTCCTACACCCAGTAAATGCTTAATCACCGTAATAGGATGTATCATGGTGCTTCCTATTGATAAACCCAAAAAAAATAATACAATTGATAGGCATCCTAAGCTTAATAGTACTACAAACATTTTCTTTTCAAAAATAATAGATATCCTGTTTGACCTAGAGCGAAACAAAATATATTTGCTCATTCCTTATTGAACCCCCTACGTGCAATATAAATAAAAAATGGAGTTCCAATCAAAGCAGTCATGACTCCAATAGGCACCTCTTGCGGCATAATGATAAACCTTGCTGCTACGTCGGCTAATAGCAATAAGCTGGCCCCGAATAATGCACAATAAGGGATAATCCATCGATAATCATTTCCTACAAGCCCACGTACAATATGAGGAATTATTAAACCTATAAAACCAATTGAACCTCCTACTGCAACAGATCCTCCAGCCAATAAAACAATAACCATTGCCATTAATACTTTAACTAAAATTGTTCGTTGCCCCAAACCTTTCGCTATGTCTTCTCCTGAAGTAAGAATATTTACCGGATGCCCTAGAAAAAAGGCTATTATCCAACCTACAATCATATAAGGCAAAATAGGTTCCAGCATATCCATTGTCCTTCCAGCTACCGAACCAGCTAACCAGAACAGTACTCCTTCTAAATTTTGCTGGCTAATGACTAGCAAAGCTTGTGTCAATGAAACAAACAAAGCGGTGATGGCAGCACCGGCCAGAACAATTTTAATGGGCGACAATCCATCTCTTCCAAGTGATCCCAGAAAATAAACCATAATAGCTGCAACTCCAGCACCTAAAAATGCCACCCACATATAATCTGTTAATGAAGATATTGAAAAGAAAGAGATTGCCAAAACAACAAAAAATACAGCTCCAGCATTGATGCCAAAAATACTGGGAGAGGCAAGAGGATTCCGGGTTAAGGCTTGCATAAGCGCTCCCGCAATAGCTAGGCTAGCCCCAATCACTGTGGCAATAATTGCTCTTGAGATTCTTGAAGTAGTAACTATAATATGTTCCACCGAAGTTTCATCAAAATTAATAAATGAATCTACAACAGTCTCAAGAGCAATAGGGGTCTGACCTAAAGCAATACTTGAAGCAAAGGAAATTACAAAAAGGCTTAAACCAGAGGCTAAACCTAGAAATTTAGATGATTTTTTTATACATAAATGTGTCATTTTTATCTCTTCCACTTTCATTATTTATATAAGAACAAGAATAGAGGGAATGTTAATATAAACCTCTACTCTTGTCTCAGTATCCTATGTAGAAAAAATGATTATTTTTCTAATCCAAAATGCTCATAAAGCTGGTCTAACATTGTATTGGCT
>JAWSUQ010000375.1:0-3075 GCA_033549265.1 Bacillota bacterium | reverse complement strand
TGCAAGGTGAAATACATAGTAAAAACAAGCTTAAGCACAAAAGCAACAAAAGTAATATTCATAGCAATAAAGCTCAGTATACAATAATTATATTATTAAGTATTATTTCTATTTATTTCTTTTTACAGTCACCTTTTTTTGCTGTTGATAAAATATATGTAGCTGGGACCCAAAGACTTACTGTTAATGAGGTCCTAAGTTTAGCTCAGGTTCAGCCTGGGGAGAACATATTGAAGCTTAAGTCCCAGAGAATAAAAGAGTTGTTGATGACACATCCATGGATTAGGGAAGCGGAAATTAATATCACTTTGCCCTCTACAGTTACTATTAATGTTATTGAGAGAAGGGCTGAAGCTGTTTTGATTATAGAGAGTAATTATTACGTTGTTGATGATGAAGGAATAGTTATGCGTCAAATACAAAACCTGGCTGAAATATTATTGCCCACGATTACAGGATTGAATATTAGCCATCAGGTAAATGAAGGAGATAAGCTTGTAAGTAAAGAGGCTAATACAGCTCTAACAACTTTGGCAGCATTGCCAGAGGACTTGAAAAATAATGTCTCTGAGCTGTCGGTTAGCGATGGGCTCAATTTGTTTTTGACTGGTGGAATGGAAATAAAGCTTGGTGGTGATGAAAAAATAGCTGATAAGCTTAAAATGCTCTCGGACATCTATAATAATACTGATGAGCAGATTTTAGACCAAATAAAATATATAGACCTGCGCTTTACTGGGCCTCCTATCATAAAATACGGCAATTAATAGAATAATGTCGGATAAAAACCTTAAAATTATTATTGAAAAAAAAGGGAAAATTCTCTTTATGTTGAATTTAACAAAGCGGGGCATATTGCATGGATTTGGAGGTGCTTCATTTGGCCAAGCAGCAGATTGTAGTTGGGCTAGATATTGGTACAAGCAAGGTTACTGCCCTTGTGGGAGAAATTAAACAGGATGAACAGTTATCAGTAATCGGTTTTGGTGAGAGTGCCTCTTTAGGGTTGAGAAAAGGCAATATTGTTGATATTGAAAACACCTCTAAAGCTATTGAAGAAGCTATTAAGAAGGCGGAGCAAATGAGTGGTAAGGAGATAACATCTGCTTATGTAGGCATTAGTGGGTCAAGCTTAGCTTCTCTTAATAACAGAGGAGTGGTAGCAGTATCTGGTACGGATAATGAGATTATTGAAGCTGATGTTGAGCGGGTAATCCAAGCTGCCAAGGTGATTTCAATACCACCGGATCGAAAAATCATTCATGTTTTGCCAAGGGAATTTATTGTTGATGGGTATAATGGGATTATGGATCCAGTAGGTATGGCTGGCTCAAGGTTAGAAGTGGAGACCCATATTGTAACAGGCGCTGTCACAGTTATTCAAAATCTGTTAAAGAGCATTTCCCGTGCCAAAATAGAAGTAGAAGAGCTAGTATTAAATCCCTTAGCTTCTGCTGAAGCCTGTTTGCTACCAGCAGAGAGGGAGCTAGGGTCCGTGATAATAGATATCGGAGCAGGAACTACTGACTTAGCAATTTTTGATCAAGGTGGATTATGGTTTACCGCTATACTGCCTATGGGTGGAGATTACATAACCAGTGATATGGCTGTTGGATTAAGGACTCCTCTGATAGAAGCAGAAAAAATTAAAAAAGATGCGGGATGTGTTCTTGCCGAATTAGCGTCTGATAAGGAACTGATTAAGATTCCCACTGTAGGTGCTAAGGAGTATCGTCAGGTTTCCAGAAAAGAAATTGCTGAAATTATTGAACCTAGAGTTCAAGAGCTCTTCATGCTGGTTAAGAGTGAAATTAAAAGGTCCGGTTATACAGGAATACTGCCTGGAGGGGCTGTGTTAACTGGTGGGACCTCCCTACTAGATGGATTGCCTGAATTAGCTAGTGAAATTTTGGAGTTACCTGTGCGAGTTGGTACACCTGAACAAGTAGGTGGGCTTGCTGATATAGTTAAGAGTCCATCTTATGCAACTGGTGTAGGGCTTTTAATTTATGGGGCTAAGCAAGTTATGGAATTTTATGATGAGGAAGAAGAGGGTATGTTTGCTCAGTTCTACTCAAAGGTATCTGGATGGTTTAGGGAGCTTTTCTAGACAATTAAAGGGGGAAAAAATATGCTGGAGTTTGACTTAGACATGAAGCAGTTTGCAGAAATTAAAGTTGTTGGAGTCGGTGGCGGTGGAAACAATGCCGTAAATAGAATGATCTCATCGGGATTAAAGGGAGTAGAATTTATTACAATTAATACTGATGCTCAAGCACTGCATATGTCAAAAGCTGAGGCACGAATGCAAATTGGCTCTAAACTGACTAAGGGTTTAGGTGCTGGGGCTAACCCGGAGATCGGAAAAAAAGCAGCAGAAGAGAGCAAGGATGAGTTATTACAGGTGCTCAAAGGGGCAGATATGATATTTGTAACTGCAGGTATGGGTGGTGGAACTGGCACGGGTGCCGCTCCTATCGTTGCCGAAGTAGCAAAGGAGTTAGGAGCCCTCACTGTTGGTGTTGTCACCAGACCATTTACTTTTGAAGGTAAAAAGAGAGCGAAGCAAGCAGATAGTGGTATTGAAGAACTAAAGAAAAAGGTAGATACACTAATTACTATCCCAAATGATCGGCTATTACAGGTAGTGGACAAGAATACCTCCATTAACGACGCCTTTAAAATTGCAGATGATGTCTTAAGGCAAGGGGTTCAGGGTATCTCAGATTTAATAGCGATTCCAGGTTTAATCAACTTAGATTTTGCCGATGTTAAAACAATTATGTTAAATACAGGCTCAGCTTTGATGGGAATTGGGCATGGCAGTGGTGATAAAAGAGCTGCAGACGCAGCCAAAGCTGCTATATCAAGCCCATTATTGGAGACTTCTATTGAAGGAGCCCGGGGAGTATTGCTAAATATAACGGGTGGCAGTAATCTAGGCTTGTTTGAAGTTAATGAAGCAGCAGAAATAATTTCTTCCGCAGCAGATCCAGAAGCAAACATTATTTTTGGTGCAGTGATAGACGAAAGTTTTGAAGATGAAGTAAGAGTTACGGTTATTGCCACAGGCTT
>JAWSUQ010000374.1:0-3102 GCA_033549265.1 Bacillota bacterium | reverse complement strand
AGTGGTGGTAACAAAGTCAGCGTAGGGAACTGGATTTTGATGTAGTCCAGCTGCCACTAATCCAGCAATGTGAGCCATGTCTACCATGAATAACGCTCCTACCTCTTTAGCGATCTCACTAAACTTGGCAAAGTCTATTTTCCGAGGGTAAGCGCTAGCACCAGCTACTATCATCTTTGGCTTAGTTTCTTTAGCCACCTTTAACACTTCATCATAATCAATTTGCTTAGTTTCTGGATCTACCCCATAGGCTGCAAACTTGTAGTAGATACCAGAGATGTTGACAGGACTTCCATGGGTAAGGTGCCCACCATGGGCAAGGTTCATCCCTAACACAGTATCTCCTGGTTGCAGGGTAGCAAAGTAAACTCCTGTGTTGGCATTGGCACCGGAGTGGGGCTGCACATTGGCATGCTCTGCACCGAACAGTGCCTTTGCTCTTTCTCGAGCTAGCTCCTCTACAATATCTACGTACTCACAGCCGCCGTAATATCGCTTGCCTGGGTAGCCTTCCGCATATTTATTGGTTAACACTGAGCCCTGGGCGGCCATTACTGCCTCAGATACAAAATTCTCTGAAGCGATTAACTCAATATTTGACTGCTGCCTATTTTTCTCCTTGTAGATAGCTGCTGCTACCTCTTGATCCTTCTGTTCCACTAATTTAATATAATCCACTATAAATGCCTCCTTTTCTTGTACAACTAGCAGTACACTGCTCGTTGTCCTCCTATTAATTTTGGTCTAGTTCTGGCAAGTGTTAGGTGTGCGTGACCAATGGCCTTAAGCTCTATTCTTACCGGCACAGCTACCGGTCGCAGATGCATGCCGATAAAGGTATCTCCTATGTCAATGCCTGCATGGGCTTTGATATTCTCTACCAATACTGGTTTTTGATAAACATCATAGGCCAGTGCAGGCAATGAGCCCCCCGCTGTAGCTACAGGTTTTACGGTTACCTGCTCTAGCTCATAGCGCTCCATAGCTGCTTCCTCCACCAGCAAGCATCGGTTTAGATGCTCACAGCACTGAATAGCTAAAAACAGCTGCCTCCTAGCAGTTTCTGCTAGTAGAGGCTCAAGGATGGCTTCCGCCACCTCTCTAGTTCCTTCAGTGCCTATTTTTTTGCCAATGACCTCGCTAGTACTGCAGCCAACCACTAGAATTTGCTCTTGCTTCATGTTGGCTACAGCTAGTAAGCCTTGAACTGCTTCCCTCACCTGGGTACTAATTTTGTTTAGTTCAGCTTGGTCCATGTCCTC
Organism: Bacillota bacterium; assembly: GCA_033549265.1. GTDB lineage: Bacteria > Bacillota > Desulfitisporia > Desulfitisporales > JAWSUQ01 > JAWSUQ01. The sequence goes on along the minus strand of JAWSUQ010000374.1, from coordinate 1,840 downwards.
AGCTCCCCTGGTTTGTGAATTTTTCCTCAATCCCTGTAATCTTTTCGACACGCCGCTGGTGTCTTCCTCCTTCAAAATCGGTAGTCAGCCAAATTTTGAGGATTTCTAAGGCGAGCCCTACTCCAACTACTCGCTCTCCCATTGTCAGCACATTCGAGTTGTTATGTTGTCTTGTAGCCTTTGCTGAAAAGGTATCATGGCAAAGAGCCGCCCGAATTCCCGGTACTTTATTGGCCACAATCCCAATTCCTATGCCAGTACCGCATAGCAGCACCCCTCGATCAAAGTTGCCTGCGCGAACCTCATCTGCCACCTTAAGGGCCACATCAGGATAATCTACCGAATCAGGACTGTAGGTACCAAAGTCCTCATACTGATATCCCTTTTCTTTGAGGTAAGCAACAACCTCCTGCTTTAGCTTAAATCCACCATGATCACTGCCAACTGCTATTTTCACCATAATCTCTCCTTGTACATAAGTAATATCTATTGCCAGTTCTTTTTAAGCTATTTTTTTGTAAACTTGCCTGAAGCAGAGCATTTAATAATTATACTACATCAGGGCTCTTATTCCTGCTTCAAAATGATAAAATACAATAAAATTTTCGTAAAATTCGTTCTTTTTGTGTACTGTATACTTAATTCACTTTATCTATTGAAGCAAGTTCACCAAAGATTTTTCTTAAGTGATCCTCTATTTCCACTGCACATTCCTCGTAAACTATCTTAGGCTGTCCAAAAGGATCGGAGACATTTAAAGCCATTACCTTTTCCTCCGCCTCCGGATTAATACTCAAGATTTGAGCCTTGTGGCCTTCGGTCATGGTAATAATTATATCCGCCTGTTCAATTGCCTCTGGCGACAATAAGGTAGCTGCATGATCCGATAAGTCTATCCCTTTGTCCGCCATTACTGCCACCGCATTAGGACTAGCGGCTTGCCCAGGCCAAGCCATTGTCCCTGCAGAGCTTATAAATACTTGATGGGCTTGTCCCATTTCCGTTAGAATTTTGATAGCAATTTTTTCAGCCATACTGCTGCGGCAGGTATTGCCTGTGCAAACTAACAAAACCTTCATATGCAATTCCCCCTTTAAAGCAAATTCTTAGCAACTTCTCAATTATAAGGGAGCTTAGGCTCCCCCAGATAGCTTTATTTAAAAAAAGGCCATATGGATGCCAATCCCGATCAGGATCACACCACCTAGCATTACTGCCTTTTCACCAAACCAATCCCCTAGGCGCCGGCCAAACACTAACCCCGCTGCTGTCATCAAGCCCGCTACTAAGCCTAATACTATTACCGTCAACGCTACGTTTACCGCCACAGTCCCTAAGCCAAATCCAACCGTCAGGGCGTCTAAGCTAACGCTGGCCGCCAGCACTACTAGAGCCCAAGCTGAAGTGACTACCACCGGCGTTCTGTTTTTGCCGTCTCCTGGAACCTGTCCGAAACCTCCAGGAATCAGGTCTCCATCTTCACCTTTTAGAGCCTCTCTAATCATATGTATCCCTATAAAAACTAAAACTATCGCTCCTATGAAAGCGGCCCAGTCCCCTACGGCCCGACCAAGCAATCCTCCAAGGTATAAGCCGATGAGAGGCATAAAAACATGGAATATGGCTACCACTCCGGCTACTAATAGAATTCGGTTTCCCCGGACAGTTCCACTAGTGCCAATGCCTACCGCCATAGAAAAGGCATCTGTTCCCAGAGCCACCGCCACAAACAACAGGGTCAATATGGTCACTTGTCGTCTCAGTTTGAATGAAGCCTTTACGTTCGATCGCCACTTCCAACAGTATGGTTTTAAGGTTTTAGAATAAGAAAGAAATCAAT
>JAWSUQ010000373.1:0-3128 GCA_033549265.1 Bacillota bacterium | reverse complement strand
CCTGCAAAAATAAATAGTGCCGCCGTCATTCCCCTCGTTCTCCTTCCACCTAGATACCCCAAGATAATTAAAGCAAATTGTAGAATTCCCGTTCAAAATTTTTTTAATAACATTATTTTTTAACTAATATATTGAAGTGCTCTATTTTTCCATTTGGCCAGTTACATTTCCAATGAACCTTTTGTCCTTTTGTTCTAGCAGTAACTACTGCTCCTTTCCCCCCCATTTGAACTGGCAGAAACATTTCTATCGCCTCTTTTGGACAGCTTTTTACACAGGCCGCACAATCCCAGCATTCTCTAGCATCTCTCATTTGTACTGGCGCCTTAGTCCCACTATAAAAGAGATTACCAGGACATATATATACACATATTGGTTCTTTAGCATGACCACACTGATCACATTTGCTCTGATTAATCCTAACTGCCATTTAGAAGTCCCCCTTTATGTCTCTTTCTATCATCTTTATTGGCGGGTTAGCCTCTGAGCTATAACTAGAATTGATAAATTTTTTCCATTGACTACTTTGTTCCGGATAGTCTAACCGCTCCTGGTAACCAGGCCATCTAGTTTCCTTCCGATATTTTAGGTGCTCTACTAAAACTTTGGCAATTAAGATACGGTCCCTTACTTCATGACACATCATAAGTTGATGTAAGTTTTTTGCCATTAAGGATTGTACTAGATCCTCTAGATATGCTATTTTTTCTGAAGCTATTATTAATTTAGCTTCAGTTATTTTGTAATTCTCTCGAATTCCTCCGGCATATTCATCCATCACCTTTTGTAGTGCTTCTTCTAACTCCTCTGGAGTACAACCAAAGCCTTGGCTATTGTAATATTGGAGGGGATTATAGGTTTGCTCAAATAGCTTTTTAACTAATGCTGCAGATATTTCATCATCTGCAGTATCTGCTAATGCTCTTATTTCTGCTATGGCTGCTATTGCAGCAATTTTCCCTTCAGCCATAGAACCCGTAACGTATTTTTTTGGCACACCACCGGCAGCCTCTCCAACAGCATATAGTCCTGGCAGGGTTGTTTGCCGCTTCCCATTTATCCAGTAACCTGCCATAGCATGCCCTCCAACTAAATAGGGTTCAGAGCATGTTAGCTCTAATGGCGCCTCATTCGGCTCAATTTCTCTATTAGCCCAAGACAATATCATGGTGGGGGACATATGGAGATACGCTTCCTTTAGACCATTACTTTCTTCCGATGATAACTGGGTAGTATCAAAAAAGCACGGTCCTCTGCCCTCTTCATTTTCAAGAAGACCAGCTTTTAATCTTTCTGCAGTAGTCAATTGTTGATATTTTTCTAAGTATTTTTCTCCTAAACCATTTATTTGACTAATTTTAGTTCCTTGAGCAACCGTTCCTGTAGGTGCTAAGGTATCTTTTATTCTTAATGCAACAAACCTCATTTCAAAGCTGGTCATCTCCGCTCCAGCCCTTAGTCCCATTGCTAAACCAGCTCCAGTATTAAATGGAGGGTACCAGGTTCGATGGGGAGCAAACCCTGGATTATTTGAACTATAGATTCCAGCTGCACCAGCGGTAGCACAGATTACTACTTTTGCTTGAATGACATAAAATTTATTCTCTCTAATACTAAAGCCTACTGCTCCTACAACACGGCCATTGTAGGTAAGATAATCGGTAGCTACTACTCTATTTAGTACTTTAATATTTCTTTTTTTGACCTGGGCAGCTATTATCGGTTTAATCCGTTCGCCCTTAATTCTGATACTACGCTTACCGCGGGCCTTATATTTACCCTGCTCATCTTTTTCTATAGGCAAGCCCCAATCTTCTAAACGTTCAGCCATTTCATTTATTTCTCTTGCCATTGATAAAACCAGATGATCTTGGATAATACCGTATGCTTCTTTTTTTACATAGTCTAAAAATGTCTCTGGACTTTCACCAGGATTAAGATAGGCATTAATAGCATTAATGCCAGCGGCTAAACAACCACTCCGCTCAATTTGAGCTTTCTCCATAATTATAATTTGGTAATCTGGCGCCGTATCTTTTGCAGTAATGGCTGCCATACAACCAGCTGCTCCGCCACCAATAATAAGAATATCAGTGTTTAAATATTTTTGTTCAATTTGGGAGATCAAAGCTCCAACCCCCTTAGATTATTTCTCTACTAAATTTAGCTTCTAGTAACTCCAGTACCTTGCTTACCGATTCATTAATAGAGACTTTCTCTGTATCAATCACTAAGTCAGGGTTTCTTGGTTCTTCATATGAAGAGGAGATGCCAGTAAAGTTTGTAATTTCACCACTTTTTGCTTTTTTATATAAACCCTTAGGGTCTCTAGCTGCACAGGTTTTTATATCTGCCTTTACATAAACCTCAATATAGTTATTTGATCCCACTTTTTCTCGAATCATATCTCTCATGTTATTAGTAGGTGCGATTGCCGATAATATAGTTATTAGACCAGCATCCTTAAATAGCGTTGCAACTTCTGCAATTCTACGAATGTTTTCCTCTCGATCCTGATATGTAAAGCCCAGGTCCGAGTTAAGGCCGTGTCTAATGTTATCTCCATCCAAAATATAAGTTGACTTATTTAGGCCAAATAGCTCCTTCTCTAGCTCTACAGCAATAGTAGACTTTCCTGAACCTGATAAGCCTGTCAATAGTATGACAATACCTTGCTGGTTAAGCCTCTTACATCTATCATCATAGCTTACCTTGCCCGAATGCCAGGAAAGGTTTAATAAATTTCCCTTATTTTGCTGGGAATCTGCTAATTCCTCTTGAATAATACCTCCACCAGCTATTTCATATTTATCAACTATTACAAACCTGCTGGTTTTTGCTAAGTTTGAAGCTAAATCAAAAGCAATTGCTTTATCTAAACTTAAAATACATTCAGCTACATCGTTCTGCTCAATTATCTCTTTCTGCTGTTGCTGACTTAAATTTACTGCATCCACTAACCTACTGATTTGTTCAAGCCGAACACCAACTTTAGCTGTGCCTAATTTAAGAAAGTATTTTTTACCGCTAATCATAGGCTCCTTACCTAGCCAAAATAAATTAGCTCTAATTCTTGTAGCTATTTTTGGTTTAGCTTCATTAGTTAGACTTGCTATTTCTCCTCTTGC
>JAWSUQ010000372.1:0-3129 GCA_033549265.1 Bacillota bacterium | reverse complement strand
GGCTGATGGTCAAGTTTTTTTTTGCATAATAGGTACTTGAAAAGGTTATAATGAAGAAAAAGGAGGGTTTGAGCTAATGCAAAAAGAATTTGCTAATCTGTCTGAGAAGAGTGTGAATGCCATCAAGGAGTTAGAAAATCAGATTAATGGTATGGACGAAAAGATAATTCTAATAGCGTATAAGGATAAATAAAAATGATGCTCTATGAGCATCATTTTTATTTATCCTTTGCAAATTATAGAAAATATGAAGCAGTTAACTTTCAGGCAGGGAATAAAATATTTATGTAGAAATTACTATATTGAGGTGAAATTTCTTGAATATTACAGCAAAGATTATTAATAATCCATTGGTATTACTTTACATAAATAAAGGAAATGATTTTTTAGCAGCAAGGGGAACAATTCAATTAGGCTATGAGCATGCAAAAATTGTTTCTGAACGCAGTAGATATTTATTAGAAGAGCTAGGGTATTCTGATAGAGAAGCAGATTTGGCTGAAGTTGCTGGATTTCTTCATGATATAGGCAATCTTGCTAATCGATATGATCATGGTAGAACAGGAGCTTTAATATGCTATAAGCTATTAACTCAACTAAAGATGCCGTTGGAAGATATCTTAACAGTTATGTCTGCAGTTGGCAACCACGAGGAAACAACTGGCTATGCTGTTAATAATACGGCTGCAGCAGTAATAATTTCCGATAAAACTGATTTGCATCAAGATCGAGTTAGAAAAAAAGACTTTTCACAGTTTACTGGTCGAGATAGAGTTAATTATGCAGTTACCGAATCTGTCCTTGAGGTATGTAAAAAAAGCAGAAGCATTATTTTAGAAATAAAAATTAACCAAAGTATTTGTTCAGTGATGGAATATTTTGAAATATTTTTGACAAAAATGCTTATGTGTCAGAGAGCTGCAGGAGCATTAAATAGTAACTTTAAGCTTATAATTAACGATGTGAGACTACTATAAGAGGGGTGCCACTTGAGTTATTTTATCTATTTCGTTATAATTGTAAGTTTTATTGATAATTTCTCCCAACTGCCAATCATTTCTCCATATGCTAAAGCTTTAGGAGGTTCTAGTTTGATTATTGGTTTAGCGGTTGGCATGTATTCATTTTCGAATATGATAGGGAATGTATTTGCCGGGCAGTTTATTGATAAAGTAGGTCGCAAAAAAATAATGCTTATTGGGATGATCATTGCTGGGGTAAGCCTATTGGCCTATGCTCAAGTAGCTTCTGCAAGTCAACTATTATTGGTAAGATTCATTCATGGTTTAGGTGGTGCTCTTATGGTACCGGCTGCCTTTGCTTATTTAGGAGATACTACTAAAAATACAAATAGAGGTAAGACAATGGCTTTATCAGGGGCTGCTATAGGAGTTGCTGCTATGATAGGACCTGCTTTTGGAGGTGTTGTCAAAGAAAGAGTGGGAATTGAGTATGTTTTTTATTTTGTTTCATTTCTGATGCTTGTAACTTCTTTCTTAGTAAAAATTTATTTACCTGAAAGACAGATAGATATTAGATCAAACAATATGAGCATAACAAAACTAGCTAACTTATTAACAAATTCATCTTTAATAACAGCCTTTTGCTGTGCATTTGCCTTGATGTATGCCAAGGGAATTTTAGCTTACATATTGCCGCTACAATTAGAAGCATCAAATTTTGGAGCTGCCACTACAGGCATTCTTTTCAGTACTTTTGCAGTAGTAGCAATTGTGATATTTTTGATGCCAATAAACTTTGCCGATAAATTCGGTAGATATAAGCCTATGTTTTTAGGGTTGCTGCTAATAGCTATAGCCCTGATGCTATTAAGTATGGCCACAAGACTTTCTTTGTATGCAGTTGCAATGATTATTTACGGAAGTGGTTTTGCTCTGTTATTCCCTGCTATTACTGCATTAGTTGTGGATAATACGGAAGTAGCTGAAAGAGGAAGAGCATTTGGATTGTTTTATGCATTCTTTTCATTAGGAGTAGTGTTAGGGCCGTTATTAGTCGGTTTTCTAAATGTTGCTCCAGCTCAGGGGTTTGTTATCGGTTCTATTGGAGTAGCAATCATAGGTATCCTATTGTATTTTAGGAGGAATATCATAGTTGAAGGTTGAATAAGATTGATTAAGACAAACATATAGAATAAAGAGGGGGGTAATTAATGAGTACTATTATTGCCGAAGCTAAGACAAAAAGCGGTACAATTAGAATTGCTGATGAAGTTGTAAGTATTATTGCTGGACTTGCAGCAGCGGAGACGGAAGGGATTGCAGGGATGAGTGGCGGCGTCGTAGGAGGAATCACTGAACTTTTAGGTCGAAAAAATTTAGGCAAAGGTGTAAAGGTTGAAGTAGGAGAAAGCGAAGCGGCAATCGACCTTTTTGTTGCAGTAGAATTTGGTTCACAAATTAATGTGGTGGCTAAAAATGTGCAGGAAAACGTGAAAAATGCCGTGGAGAATATGACAGGGTTAAAGGTCGTAGAAGCTAATGTGCATATTCAAGGTGTCATATTTAATAGGGAAGTAGAGAAAGAGGAAGAGACTCGAGTAAAGTAGAGGCTTTTCCTCTTTTTTTAGCATAACATTAAATTTTCAATTTAGGCTTGATTTTTTTCTTTTTTATCTATTATTGCTAAGAGTGCCAAACAATCATTAATAGAAAAGTCTTGGTTGAATATAAAATTTACTAACTTGTCAATTTGTTCTTTATTGAGATTATAGCTGGAGAATTCTTTTTTTACCTGTAAAGCTATTTTTTTCTTCTTAAACTCCTTATCTTCTAGTAGTCGGATGTCATTGAGTATCTCATTTATTTCAGCAATAACAAATTTTTTACCTGTCATGGTGTAGGTATTGTTTGACTTATTTGCGACATTGTAAGCTTCCCTAGCTTTTTCTAATCTAGCGTGCAGATTACTCTTGATCCAGTTAAGCATAAATAGGACTCTCCTTATCTACTATCAATTCTCTCTATAAATTCATTAAAAAAAAGCTTAATGGAATTATCGGTTAAATGACCACAAATAAAATCACTGAAATGATCGCAAAAATTTTCGATAAGAATTGTATAATTTAAATTTGGCTTTTCACTAACATTTATCGCCGTTAAATACTCT
>JAWSUQ010000371.1:0-3131 GCA_033549265.1 Bacillota bacterium | reverse complement strand
ACCTGCTATTGATTACACTAGCTGCTATCCCCTTGTCCTTAAGAATTTTAGCTGCAGCTATAGCTGTTTGAACCATATTGCCTACAGCAGCTATAGTAAGCTGATCACCCTCAACAATCAACTCTCCTTTGCCAACTGACAGCTCCATAAAGCTTTCCTTAAGGGCAACTCCTAGCCCACTGCCTCTTGGATATCTAATAGCCACAGGACCATTTAGCTTAGTAGCAGTAAATAGCATATCCTTAAGCTCACTTTCATCCTTTGGAGACATTAACACTAAGTTTGGAATATTACCCATAAAAGACAGGTCAAATAATCCATGATGAGTCTCTCCGTCTTCCCCAACTAATCCAGCTCTATCGATAGCAAAAATAACAGGCAACTTTTGAAGACAGACGTCATGAAGCACCTGATCATAGGCTCGCTGCATAAAGGTACTATATATGGCAACTATGGGCTTATAGCCCTGGGTGGCTAGTCCCGCTGCCATAGTCACTGCATGCTGTTCAGCAATGCCCACGTCAAAAAAACGATCAGGGTATTTTTTACTAAAAGGTGTTAACCCAGTACCATCAGGCATTGCCGCCGTAATAGCTACAATTTTATCATCATTCTCTGCAAGCTCCACTAAGGTCTTACCAAAAATCTCTGTATAGGTAGGGGCATTTTTCTTTCCAATTGCCTCTCCCGTTTCCAAATCAAAAGAGCCAATTCCATGAAATTTGTTAGGGTTTGACTCGGCATGATGATAGCCTCTACCTTTTTTGGTAATAACATGCACCAGTTTAGGTCCTTTAATTTGTTTTGCTCGTTCGAGAACAGTTTTCACATCTCCAAAATGATGGCCATCTATTTGACCAAGATAGGTAAATCCTAGCTCCTCAAAGAGCATGCCAGGGACAACTAAATATTTAAGGCTATCCTTTAATCGATCCACTACTCTTAAGACTTTAGAGCCAATAGCTGGAATTCTCTTCAATAGCTGTTCTATCTCATCTTTTCCTTTTTCATACATGGGATCCGTTCTTAACCGACTTAAATAGCTAGATAAAGCCCCCACATTAGAGCTTATTGACATTTCATTATCATTTAAAACAACGATGATATCTGTTCCTAAGTCACCGGCATGATTAAGAGCTTCAAAGGCCATTCCTCCAGTTAATGCACCATCTCCAATGACTGCAATAACCTGATAGTTGTCCCCTGATAAATCTCTTGCTTTAGCCATCCCTAAAGCTGCCGAAATAGATGTGCTGCTATGCCCGGTATTAAACGTGTCATGGGGGCTTTCGCTAATTTTTGGAAAGCCACTGATGCCACCAAATTGTCTTAATGTACCGAATCTATCTTTTCTTCCTGTTAAAAGCTTGTGGATATAGCTTTGATGCCCCACATCCCATATAATTTTATCATTGGGTGAATTATAAACATAATGGAGGGCTAAAGTTAACTCAACTACACCTAGGTTAGGGGCTAAATGGCCTCCTGTAGCGGAAACACTTTTGATCAGGAACTCCCTGATCTCAGTAGCTAACTGGTCCATTTTGTTAACTGGAATCTGTTTGAAATCCTCTAATGAATTGATTTTGTTTAGTAGTTTAGTCACCAAATCACCTTCTTTGTTTGCTACGGCTGTTTGACTTACAAATAATAGAAATACCAAACTTGTCTTCTAACATATATAATAATCGACCTACATTAAAAATAATGTAGTTAGCCTCGTTAATGGCAAAGGATTTGCCAAAGGCTTTGCCTGCTACTGTTAATGCAGCTACTACTCCAGTCATTATTGTTCCCAAAACAACTGAATTATAAGATGGATCTAAGGTAGTGAGTCTAAAGATAATACTGGCACCAATAGCTCCACTAACTGTTCCAGCAATATCACCTACTACATCACTAGAAAAGCTGGCAACTTTATCGGCATTCCGTACTAAAGTAATTGCGTGTTGAGCTCCACTCTGTTTTTTTGCGGCACAAGCATGTAATGGCGGCTCAATAGCTGCAGCTGCAGCTACTCCTATAATATCAAATAAAATCCCAATTAGGATAATTATTAATAAAATAAAAAAAGACAAAAATAATGATGTGATTCTGTTTAAAAAAAATTCAGATCCCAATACAATAACAATAGCGCTTAAAAATGTTGCTAGCCCAACTAATAAAGCATGTTTAGCATTTTTTAAAAGAAACTTAGTCAAAATTAGTTCTCCTCCAAAATTTACCTATAAAAATAATTAAAAAATATATGTATAGCTTTCACGATAAGCTATTTGACTATACTTATTTAAAAAAAGGTGGCAACTTATTAAGTAAATATTGTGGCTTAGGTCCAGCAGGTTTTCCCAATAGTCTACCACATGTCGCCATGTCGGCGGTTTACCTTTAAAGACTATCCTGAATCGTCACCGAGTTCAGAGCTAGATCACCACTTAGTCCACACTTTAATCCCTAATAAGTCTAACGTTAGTTAACAGTCTAGGAGTTTTCCTCAGCAGTCATCAGAGCTTCTAGCCTCTTTTGCAGTAGAGGTTTCATTCAGCTTTTATATATTTCTTTGGCCAAAGAATTATATAAAAGGTTGCCTGAAATCCACCACTACCACGCAAGGCAGGCTACACTGTACCCAGCACTTTCGTACCAACATACAGGTTCCACCCTAAGCCGTAGTTTGTTGTCTTAAGACACTCTCCACGCACTTAGGTCTCCACGGAGGTGGGGTCAACGCCTACATGCCATTGTAGATCGCCCCATCCCCCTTAACTCCCAGCACCAGCCCACGACTGGGCGTCATAAGCCAGCACCAGGAACTTCATCGATGTGCCCTTAACGGATTTTTAGGCCCGTCTTCGAAGCAAGATGTCCTGACTAGAATACTGCACCACCTATAAATATCACAACTTTTAATTATATCTTAAATCACCATATAGTCAATAGTAATTAAATGGATTACTGACTGCACTGCTAAAACTTTCTGGAGGTTAGATATTTAACTATTTCCTGCAAATAAAAACCTTTTTCTCCAAATATTCCTATGCTGGATATGGCATTACTAACACAGGTCTCTGCCATTTCCTTTGATTTTTCTAAGCCATACAAAACCGGAAAGGTAGCCTTATTATTTTTTACAT
>JAWSUQ010000370.1:0-3147 GCA_033549265.1 Bacillota bacterium | reverse complement strand
TCAGAAATTGCTATTGCTAGGATTATGCCAAACACACCTTGTTTAGTAGGTCAAGGTATCAGTGCCATTGCATATAATAGTAATGTATCAGCAAAAGATCAGCAGCTAGTTAAAAATATTTTCTCCGCTGTAGGTGAAATTTGCTTAATTCAAGAAGGATTAATGGATGCGGTTACAGGGGTCAGCGGTAGCGGGCCAGCCTATGCATATCTGATTATTGAAGCTCTTAGTGACGGCGGTGTTAAGGCGGGCCTCCCAAGAACTACTAGTACTCAGCTGGCGGCTCAGACTCTAATTGGCGCAGCACAGATGGTGCTAAAGACCGGGAAGCATCCTGGCGAGCTAAAAGATATGGTTACCTCACCAGGAGGAACTACTATAGAAGCACTAGCCAGTTTAGAGCAGGCTGGTGTTAGAGCTGCCTTAATTAAAGCTGTAGAGGTTGCTAGTAATAAGGCCAAAGAGCTGGGCGGCCACAGTAACAATAAAAATTAAAATGGAGGGAGATAATATATGAGCGGACAGCTTATAACAATTGTGAGAGGTGCTTTTGAGGTGATGTCATGGCTCATAATTGCCAGGGTTTTGTTGTCCTGGATAAGACATAATCCATATAGCCCGATAATCCGATTCGTTTATGAAATTACGGAACCTATTTTAGGTCCATTTAGAAGGTTAATACCAAGATTAGGCGCTATAGATTTTTCACCGATTATTGCCCTACTGGCATTGCGTTATCTTGAAACAATAATTATAAAATTATTACTGAACATATAAATCAAGTTGGTGCAAAAATGGAAGTAAGAGATTTATTATCTAATATAGTAAAGGATGCTAGTCAGCGAGAACAAGTGCAAATTATTTTGGACAAGGCTGCTAGAGCTGGCAAAAACCATAAGCTAATGATAACAGACTTTCTTGAGCCTGGAATCATTGGCATTGCCATACCCTTTCTCAAAAATTTAACTGAGATAAAATATCAAATAGCAGGCGGTTACCATCAAGCCGAGCGAGCGCGGCTTATATTTATGCCTGCATGGGATCAGCAAGATGAAACAAGTGCCAATATTAGCTTTATTATAGTTGAAGGAAACAATCAACTGGCAAAGTTGTCTCATCGAGACTTCTTAGGAGCTTTAATTGGATTAGGAATAAAAAGGGAAAAAATTGGCGACCTATTATTAGTAGAGTCAGGATGTCAAGTGATTTTAGATAGTGACTTTGTCGATTATATTAGATTTAATTTAACAAAGGTTGGAAGCCTTAAAGTTAATGTGCGAGAGTTGATAAAAGATCAATTGGTTGTTCCGTCAGACAATAGTAAAGCTGAAACAAAAACAGTAGCCTCTTTAAGATTAGACGTTATTCTAGCAGCTGGCTTTAATATTTCTCGTGATAAGGCCGCTGCTTATATCCAGGGAGAAAAGGTTAAGTTAAACCATATTTATAATAATAATAACGCTTGTCAAGTGAAAGAGGGTGATCTTATTTCTTGTCGAGGCAAGGGCAGGCTGCAGCTAATAGAGGTATCTGGAGAAACAAAAAAAGGAAGAATTAAAATAATATTTAACAAATATGCTTGAGAAAAAAAGGAAAATAACCTTTTTTGTCGAAATTCTTTGACTGCGGGGGAGGTGGATAACTATGGTATTGACGCCACTAGAAGTATACAATAAAGAGTTTAAAAAAAGCTTACGGGGCTATAACGAGGAAGAGGTAGACTCTTTTATCGATAAAATTTTAGCAGATTATGAGAAGCTGTACAAAGAAAATATAGATATGAAAGAAGCATTAGGAAAATCACATGCAAATTTAGAGCAGTATAAAAAAATAGAAGAGACTTTGCATAATAGTATTATAATTGCTCAGCAGACTGCTGAAGAAGTTAAAAAAACTGCAGAGGAACGAGCAGAGTTACTTAACAAGCAGGCAGAGGAGCGAGCTAAAGAAATAATTTCCGACGCAGAAACAAAGGTGCACCTGGTTCAACAAGAGTATATAGATTTGATAAAAAAAACAAGGCTGTTTAAAATCAAACTTAAATCATTTTTACAGTCTCAGTTGGATATTATAGATGATGACATTGCAAACAGTTCAGGAGAAGAAATAGAATTAGAATAAATTACGGTTAAAGGAACGAGTTATATGACAATTGGCATTATTTGTGGTTTGTTTAACGAGTATCAAATGTTTATCAGCAATATAAGCAATACAGAGCAAATTATAATTGACGGGGTAAATTACAGTACTGGTAAACTAAATAGTAAGGAAATAGTGATAAGTTACCCAGAACCTGACAAAATAGAGGAAGCTGTAGCTGCCTTGAAAGATAATTTTAGTGTTAAAGCAATTATTTTTACAGGGACTGGTAATACATTTGTAGCTTCATTAAGCCAAGGGAATCTTATGATTATTAGCGAAGCTATAGACGAAGATGTGTTTTTAGCGGAATCAACCATGATAGATGGAATTTTTAAAATAATTGAAAAGCTTGGGGAAGAATTTAAGCTTAAGACTGTAGTGGGAAAGGTGTTAGCACCAGGCCATTACTTACCGGATACGGATCATATTATCTGTATTGATGAAGCTGGTGTTACCCAAGCTAAAGCAGCAGTTAAGCTGCAAATACCCTTTTTAATGCTAAGGGTATTAACAAAAGAGCAACAATATATCTCTTTTTCCGAAGAAGAAAAGAGAGATATATTTACAAATATCTTTTGGTTAATTAAAGGTTTAGTGGAAATGATCTAGCTATTGTTTGACAAAATACATTTTTTAGTTATAATATATTAATAATGAAAATTTAATATAAATATCAAAATACTTTGAACAGGACAGTAGCTTTAGATAGTACTTACAGCGAGTTGGGGAGTGGTGCAAGCCCAATAGTATTTCTTTAAGTGAACATCACCTGGGAGTAATCAGTTGAAAATATTATGTAGACTGCATCGGTTCACTACCGTTATCAGGTGTATTAAGCTGAAGTTTAACTTCAATTAGGGTGGTACCGCGGGAAACCTCTCGTCCCTTACCGGACAGGGGTTTTTTTTATTTCAAAATTTATTAGGAGGTGTAGCATAATGGAATATAATAAAACTCTAAATTTGCCTCAAACAGATTTTCCGATGAGAGGCAACTTGCCAGAAA
>JAWSUQ010000369.1:0-3147 GCA_033549265.1 Bacillota bacterium | reverse complement strand
CTCTCAGCTATATAGCTATAATATTTAAAACCTGTATACTATTTTAACAGAAAAATACAAGTTTGTTAATAGATTAACAATGTATAAATAAAAAAACAAAAAAATTCATTTACTAAGGAAGGAAATAATTGCTAGTAAGTAGAAAATGTATTGTGTATTCATTAATAGTTTTCAGGGGGCTTTCAATAAAATCAACCTATAATTTGTTTTTATAAGCTTAAAGTAAGAATATACAACCTTTTCCTAACTTATTGTATTTGTGAAGCCCTCACTAAATCTTTAAAGTGCATGTTACTTTATTGTATTTAGTGAGTTTTATTTTGGCTTAGTAACTATTTCATTAAGGAGGTGAATATATACTAAGCACTTACATATATGAAAAATTTGGGAGGGGATAAAATGAAAAAGAAGTTTAGCATTGTATTAATACTGTTGTTAACTGTAGCATTAATTGCAGCAGGCTGCGGTGGCAATGATCAACCGCAACCATCAGGCGAAAACAATGCAAATGAAGAAAAGCAAGAGGATGTCGTTCAAGCAACTAGATTACTTATGGCTACCGGAGGAACCGGAGGTACTTACTATCCTCTAGGTGGTTCAATGGCGAATGTATGGAATAACCATATTGAAGGGCTTAATGTTACAATTGAAGCTACAGGCGCTTCTGTAGAAAACATTAGGCTGTTAGCTTCAGGTGAGACAGACTTAGCAATGGCAATGAATGGGCCTGCTATGAATGCCTACTTAGGTACTGGCGATTTTGAAGGAAATCCTGTTGAATTTTCAGCAGTTGGAGTAATTTATCCTGAGGTTATGCAAATTATTGCTCCTCAGTCTACAGGAATACAGGACGTTGCTGATTTAAAAGGCAAAAGAGTATCTATTGGACCAGCTGGAAGTGGAACAGCTTCAGCGGCTATTAATATTTTGGCTGCATATGGAATGGATCCTGATAATGATATAGTTAAATTCCAGGATAACTTCGCTGATGCTGCTAGAAAAATCAAAGATGGCCAGTTAGATGCTGCATTTGCGGTTCTTGCAGTTCCTGCCGGTAATGTAATAGACATTACTACCTCTACTCCAGTAAATATAGTTAATATCCAGGGTGAGGGCTTAGACAAACTGCTTGAATTAGACCCAACCTTTACTGCTTACGAAATTCCTGCCGGAACTTATGACGGGCAAGATGTTATAGGCTACACTGTATCACAGTGGGCTGTTTTATACGTACCTAATGACATGGACGAAACCTTAGTATACAACCTTACTAAGAATATGTATGAAAAAGTTACTGAAATAGCTCGTGGCCACGATATGGGTAACCAAATTACTATTGATAATGCTATGAAAGGCATTGACCCGGTACCTTTCCACCCAGGAGCAGAGAAATATTACAAAGAACAAGGTTTAATTAACTAGTATATGAATATTAAACAATTGAGCACCCTTACGGGTGCTCACTCCTATCTGTTAGTTATTATAATACTTATAATTATAGGGCTAATGTATGGAGCTAATAATTTTGCTCTTTTTCAAATAAGAGATTATAAAACAGGAGCTGTGATATATCAAAAGCCTGTAAAAATTGGAGCTAGTTTTACTATAGCATACATACATTCTGTCACAAATCAACCAGTATATGAGCAATTTATTATTGAGAGTAAAAATGTAATGACTTTAACAGAAATGAGATATGACTCATTTGGTGCTAACTTACCTGTAGGGCCCAACAAGCTTGAAAAGGAAACAACCGAATTTATTGTAGAAGATGGTTACTATTTGATAAAATACCAAAACAGAAAATTTAATTCTTTTTTATTAAGGGTAGGTCAGGTTGTAGCTGATCATACATTAATATTTGAGAGTGATAACAAGCTGCGGCTACAAGAAATAGTAAAACCAGGAAGCTCAGTGGAGCTTTTTGTCAGTCCGTTGCTAGAATTTAGTGAAGGGAGGACTGTAAATTGACAAAAGAAGATGAAAAGCACGAAATATTACAAACCAGTGAAGATGACCAGTTAAGTGCAGAAGCAGTATTAGAGCAATATGATTCCAGTAGTTCTTATCGAAAAAAAATGAGTCCCATTTGGGTTTGGGTTACAACAGGTGTAGGTGTAATTTTCAGCTTATTCCAGCTCTATACAGCCATATTTGGTACATTACCTTCTAATCAGCAACGAGGATTTCATGTTGCCATGGCTTTAGGTTTAATTTACTTGCTTTATCCCGCTAATAAAAAGGATGATGGGAAAGTAGGATGGTTTAGCTGGGTAGCTACAGGAATGTTTGTAACGGTTATTGGATTAATATATTACCAGGAAAAAATACATCTTGGTACAGCCTTGGCTGGCATAGTAGTTTTAATCTTATTTCAGCTTGCCAAGCTTTACGATAAACGTTATCCAAATATTCCTTTGTATGATATTATACTAGCAGCTTTCGGTTTTGCTGTTGGCTTATATCAGTTTTTCTATTTTGAGCAAATTATAGCCCGTGTAGGGATGTATAATGATATAGATTTTATTATCGCTGGTGCAGGGGTACTATTAGTGTTAGAGGCAGCCAGGAGGGTAGTAGGCTTACCGATAGTAGCAGTGGCAGGATTGATGCTAGTTTATGCCCACATTGGTCCATTTTTACCAGGCTTTTTAGAGCATCGAGGGTTTAGTATTCATCGCATCATCTCCCATTCATTTTTAAGTATGGAAGGAGTTTTTGGAATTCCTATTTCCATTTCCGCTACTTTTATTTATTTGTATATGATGTTTGGGGTTATCCTGCAAAGAACAGGTTTAGAGAAATTTTTTAGTGACTTAGCAATGTCTATGACAGGCTGGATGATAGGTGGTACAGCTAAGGTTGGGGTATTGACCAGTGTGTTTTCAGGCATGATTACAGGAAGTTCTGTAGCAAATACTGTTGGAAACGGTGCCTTCACTATTCCGATGATGAAACGAGCAGGCTATAAGCCTGAGTACGCTGCAGCAGTAGAGGCGGCTTCATCAACTGGAGGGCAAATAATGCCTCCAATTATGGGCTCAGCTGCATTTCTAATGATTGAATTTACTGGATTGACCTATCAAGAGATATTAAAAGCAGCGATTATTCCAGCGTTGTTATTCTTCGTGGGCCAATTTATTGCAG
>JAWSUQ010000368.1:0-3148 GCA_033549265.1 Bacillota bacterium | reverse complement strand
AAAACACTAGTAAAAGTTAGAAATTTTTTGCTGGAATTCTTAAGGTAACCTATGCAATAATAGAAGTAACTGTAAGAAGGAGGGGAAAAATGAGATTTGTAACTTTTACAATTAAAAATGAGGCTAGAGTAGGTGTCATTGATCAAGCTGGAAGAGAAGTAATTGACTTAAAAGCTGCTCAAGAAGCAAAGGGGGGCCAACTATCTTTGCCTAATACCATGATAGAGTGGATAGCTGAAGGGGATATTTTTATTAATCGAATCAATGAGCTATTAGCTTGGGTTGAAAAACAAGAATCAAAAAATTGGACATACTCTTTGGCCAACCAAGAAATAAAACTGTGTGCCCCTATTCCAAGGCCCTTAAAGAACATATTTTGTGTCGGGAAAAATTACATAGATCATGCCCTGGAGATAGGGACAAAGGAGGAGATTCCCGAGTACCCTATGATATTTACAAAGGTTCCCACAACAGTCATTGGCCCAGAAGAGCATGTATTAACCCACGAGGAGATAACTGATTCCTTGGATTATGAGGGTGAACTGGCGGTGGTTATAGGAAAACAAGGTAAAGGTATAAAAGCTAGTGAAGCGATGGATTATGTTTTTGGCTACACTATCCTGAACGATATTACAGCTAGAAATATTCAAAAAAGACATATCCAATATTTTTTAGGTAAAAGCTTAGATACTGCTTGTCCCATGGGGCCTTATATAGCTCATAAAAGTCTAGTTCCCAATCCCCATAAACTACAGATCACGACGAAGGTTAACGGTGAAGTTCGTCAGCAAGGATGTACTGATCAATTTATTTTTGATATACCTAGCCTTATTTCAGTTATATCTGCTGGCATGACATTAGAACCTGGAGATATAATTTCTACCGGTACTCCAGCGGGAGTAGGAGCTGGATTTAATCCACCTCGTTTTCTTAAAGCTGGTGATGTAGTGGAGATAGAGATTGAAGGTTTGGGACTACTGAAAAATGAAATTGTTTAATATCTTAAACTAAAAGAAGCTATATGTTACTGTTTGATTTGAGCTTGTGTCTAACAATAAAATGTTGGGCACAGGTTCTTTTTTTATATAAAATAGTAAATTTAGATTAAAGCGAATTTAAACATTTATCAGAAAAAATAAAAATGCTAGCAGGATTTTTTAAAAACATAGCGAATAAGTTTCTAAAAGAACAATGCAAACGATTGCGCAAAGGTTTGCATGGAAATAGGAGGTATTCGGTTAATGAGCGTCACCATTAAAGATGTAGCCAAAAGAGCTGGCGTTAACGCAAGTACCGTATCCAGAGCTCTTAGCGGTAAAGTCGTAGTTAATAAAGAAACAAAAGAGAAGATTCTAGCTGCAGTAAAAGAGCTAAATTATCAACCGAACGCCTTTGCTAAGGGATTGAAGGAAGGTAAGTCTAACACAGTAGGTTTAATTGTACCGAACATTCGGGACTTAGTTTTCCCGGCGGCCATTAGAGGAATTAGTGACGTTTTGGAACAGCATGGGTATACGCTTATTTTGTGCAATACAGATGAAAGCATAGAGACTGAAATGATGCATGTAGAAAACTTGCGAAATAGGCTAGTAGATGGGCTCATATTTTCTACCGCCAGAAAAGAGAGTAAACATCTACTAGAGCTTAAGGAAAATGGTTTTCCGGTTGTATTGCTATTAAGGCACCTTGAAGATGAAATTGATGCAGTTATTATTGATAACTTCAAAGGAGGCTATGATGCAACTAGTTTTTTAATCCAACAGGGTCATAGAAATATTGCTATCGTCAACGGTAATATGAACCTATCTCTCTATCAAGAGCGTTTTGAAGGATATAAGGCAGCTTTAAAGGATGCGGGGCTAAAAGTCAATAAAGATCTAGTGATTGATGATATTAAAAGCTGGGAGTGTAGCTATCAAGCAGTAAGTACCCTAATGACCAGCGGCAATATGCCTGATGCCATCTTTGCAACTAGTGACCCAAAGGCTTTAGGTGTAATTAGAGCATTGAAGGATAAGGGGTTTAGTGTTCCGGCTGATATTTCTGTGATTGGATTTGACAACATTGACATGGCAGAAGTAATTGATCCCCCTCTTACCACAGTAGCCCAGCCTTTTTATGATGCAGGGCTGCTAGCGGCAAAAAGGTTAATTAAGCTAATGAACAGCAAGAGAAAGCTTAAGCCGGTAGTTGAAAAGTTAGAAGCTAATCTTTTGGTACGCAGCTCTGTTAAAGTAACTAATCAAGCAAACGATTACACAGCTTAATAGCTTTGCTCTATTAAAAAGTAAGAATTATCAATAGCTTTTGAAAGGAGGCGGTTAATGGCAATTGCGACAAGGGCAAGGGGCTGAGGACGAAATTTTGCTTTATAGTTTTTACTTAAAACTAAAATAATGGAGGGTGAAATATGATTAAACTTAGCAAAAAGATGGCATTTATTGGGTTACTCTTGGTGGTAGTAATTGGATTGACAGCTTGTGGTGGTGGAGAAACTAACAATAGCTCAACAGGTTCTGATGAAAAAATTGTATTGAAATATGGTGATGGTGTTTCTACAGCGGACCCACAATATTTAGCAGCGGTATACTTTGCTGAACAGGTAGCTGCTAAGACTGATGGCAAGGTGGAAGTTCAGGTATATCCTAACTCACAGTTAGGCTCTCAACGTGAAATGACTGAAGGCTTGAAGTTAGGCACTGTAGAAATTGTGAAGAATACAAATGCAGTTTTGACAGGGTTTGTGGCAGAGTCAAAAATATTAGACCTTCCTTATCTATTCTCTGATACCGACCATGCAAGACGGGTATTAGATGGCGAAGTAGGGGATGAGCTAAGAGCTGCAGCGGAAAGGGCTGGCTATAAGATACTATGGTACTTCACACCTCGACCTAGAAGTGTTTATAACTCTATAAAGCCTGTTTATACTCCTGATGATATGGCTGGAATGAAGATCAGGGTAATGGAAAGCCCTATAATGATTGATTCAATTAACGCTATGGGTGGAAATGCAGTTCCATTAGCTTTTGGAGAGGTTTATTCAGCGCTAGAGCAAAGAGTAGTAGACGGTGCGGAAAATTCAATTGTTTCTTATTCTGCTATGAAGCATAACGAAGTTGCTAAGTATTTCTCAGAAACAAATCAGTTC
>JAWSUQ010000367.1:0-3151 GCA_033549265.1 Bacillota bacterium | reverse complement strand
CCCCTCACGCAGCTTTAGAGGTAATAGATACCTGCTTGGAAAAGGAAGTGGTGTCAATTCCTGCAGGGATGACACCCACGGAGATCGTGGCCTGCCATCAACGAGGGGCCGATATGATCAAAGTGTTCCCTTGTAGCAGTCTAGGTCCCAAATATATTAAAGAGCTATTGGCACCATTAGACTTTGTTTCCCTTGTGCCCACTGGGGGAGTAGGGCTAGAAAATGCAGCAGAATATCTGACTGCCGGTGCCACAGCCCTTGGGATTGGCGGTAGTTTAATAGATAAAGAGCTGATTATTGGTCGGAAGGAAGCGGAATATAAGCAGTTAATAGCAACATTCTATAACCTCACTAGAAGGTTAGAGTAGGAGGTGTCTAATTTGGATGAACAAAAAAAGGCCATGCATTTAGCTTTTTGGGCTGGTGAAAAGACCAAACGGCCGCTATATGGATTCAGCTTAGGCTCCTATTTTCCTGCCAAAAGATATAAAGCCGCAGCTAACATCCTTAATGAAGGATTGCATATTACACCGGAGCTTTTAAGAGTATCCGATTACATGGCTGACTATGAACGGATGTATCAGGAAACCTTATCGGTTAAGCAGGACCTAACGTTAGTGGCTAGTCCTTACACGGGAATTCCCTGGATGGAGGCCATCTTAGGCTGTGACCTAATAGGAGGTAATAGCTCTATTGTGGCGGAACCGATGAATGCTGATTGGAGCGAAATAAAGCCAATAATCTTTGATCCTGAGAACCCTTGGGTGCAAAAATATATGGAATTCTTTGGGGCACTAATAGAGCTTTCTGCCGGTAGATTTCCAGTAGGCCAACCGATTTTGAGGGGACCATCTGACATGATGTCATGCATCCGAGGCCACCAGCAATATGCTATTGATTTTCTAATGTACCCTGAAGAAAGTATGGTGTTACAAGATCAAGTTACCAATATGTACATTCAATTTATTAAGCATCAGCAAAAGATGCTGATGGACTTTCCTGGAGGAACAGGTTTTGGTTTTTATAGCCTATGGTGCCCCGGGGAGACCATTTGGTTTCAGGAGGATGCATCAGCTCTATTGTCACCCAAAATATATGCTCAATACCTAAAGCAGGCTGACTCAAAGTTAACCAAAGTTTATCCATACAATTTAATTCATCTCCATCCAGCCTCCCTGTTTGCCTTAGATGAAATCTTAACAATTGCCAGCTTAAAGGTCATTCAAATTAATAAGGATGTAGGGGGACCAGCAGTTTCAGAGCTTATCCCTCACTTTAAAAAGGTGGTAGAAGGGGGCAAGCGGTTAGTGGTCTGGGGAGACTTAACCCTAGCAGAAGTCCAGGAAATAACCTATCAGGTACCCTTGAGAGGTGTATGCTTACACATAGTTGCTGAACAAATAGAAACTGCAATGGAAATAAGTGAATGGCTACAAAGAAGGTAGTAATTATACTTGAATTGTCATTGAATATTAGAATATAATGATTATAAATTTAGAAATTCTAAAGAAACGGTGATAATTAAATGGAAGATAAGAACCAAATAAACTCTGTAGCCAAAGCTTTATCCATTTTAGCAGCTATAAGTAAAAGCGATAAGGAGATGGGCTTAACTGAAATTAGTACCCAAGTGGGGTTGCATAAGAGTACTACCTTTAGGCTGTTATATACCCTTGAAAACCAGGGGTTTATAATTAAGGACAGCGACACAAAATATAAGCTGGGCTTAAAGATTTTAGAGCTGGCCGGTGACTTGCTTGAACAATTAGATTTAAGAAAGATAGCTAGACCTATCTTAGAGGAGCTAGTAAAGGACTGCAACGAAACAGCCCACTTGGTGGTGTTAGATAGCAATCATATTGTCTATATTGATAAGGAAGAGAGCACTAATGCCATTAGGCTCCATTCCCGGATAGGCATTCCGGGCTTTGCCCACTCAACCTCAGCAGGAAAGGCTATTTTAGCCTTTTTACCTAAGGCTAAAGTACTCCAGCTGGTGAAAGAAACGGGCTTTCCCAAAAGAACTGACAACACTATTGACAATGAAGCGGATTTCCTAGCCCACCTTGAAACTATCAAAAAACGGGGCTATGCTATTGACGACATTGAGAACCAAGAAGGGGTCAGGTGCATAGCGGCACCGGTGCAAAACCATCTAGGGCAGGTCATTGCCGCCATTAGCATGGCTGGACCTTCAAATAGAATTACCTTAGAAAGAATCGAAGAGGAGCTAAAGTTTAAGGTGATGGAGGCTGCTCAGGCAGTTTCCAGAGTACTAGGCTATAAAAAATAAATAAGACATCTGAACCCTCCCTCATTAAAGTAAAAGACTTTATTCAGTGAGGGTTTTGCTTTTTAGAACGGTACGAGGAGGAAGATATAATTGGAGCTTTTTAAATTAGACGGTAAAGTAGCAGCAGTTACGGGAGCTACTAGAGGAATAGGGAAGGCTATTGCTTTGGCCTTAGCGGAGGCTGGGGCAGATGTAGCCTTGCTGCAGCGGGATGGCAAAGAGGAAGTTAAAAAAGAAATTGAAGCCATGGGCAGAAAATGCGTTATTATTCCCTGTGACCTGAGCCAACTAGATCAGGTTAAAGCAGCAATTCCAGCAGTAGTAAACTCCCTTGACAAAATAGATATTTTAGTTAATAACGGGGGCATTCAAAGGCGCTCGCCGGCTATTGATTTTTCGGAGGAGAATTGGGATATAGTTTTAGACGTTAATTTAAAGGCTGTCTGGCTCTTGTGTCAGCAAGCAGGGCGTTACATGGTGAAACAGAAAAGCGGAAAAATCATCAATATCGCTTCCTTACTGTCTTTCCAAGGTGGAATAAATGTTCCAGCATACGCTGCTAGTAAAGGTGGAGTAGGACAATTAACTAAAGCCCTGGCCAATGAATGGGCACCTCATAATGTTAATGTCAATGCCATTGCTCCTGGTTATATTGCCACCGATATGAACGAAGCACTTATCAACGACAATACTAGAAATCGCCAGATACTGGAGCGGATTCCAGCTGGCAGATGGGGAATAGCTGATGATTTTAAAGGGGGCGTTATTTTCCTTGCCTCCAAGGCTTCCGATTATGTCAATGGTCATATATTAACAATAGATGGGGGCTGGATGGGCCGCTAGCTCTAATATTGGCAA
>JAWSUQ010000366.1:0-3151 GCA_033549265.1 Bacillota bacterium | reverse complement strand
CAAGTGACGGTACGCTTATTAGAATTGCCATCCCTCAGCTAACTGAAGAAAGACGTAAAGAGCTTGTGAAAGTAGTAAAGAAAAAATCAGAAGAAGCTAAAGTGGCTGTTCGAAATATTCGCCGAGATGCCAATGATGAAATAAAGCTATATGAAAAAGAAGGAGAAATTTCCGAGGATGATTCAAGGAAATCCCAGGAAAAGGTACAGAATTTTACTGACAGTTTTATTAAAAAAATAGATGATGTTGCCGCCAAAAAAGAAGCGGAGATTCTGGAGGTTTAATTTTCGATGGAGGATGTAGTGGGTCTAAAACTAGAGGTTGCAGAAAAAATACTTGCTGATAGTGGTATTAAGTGGGATACTGAATTGACTACAGCGCCGCTACATAATGAAGCTTCACAACTGATTACCCAATATCGAGTTGTTAGACAAAAAAAATTGTCTGTTAATACAACATTGCTTACCATTGTAAAAGAATTAGAAAAGGAGGTGGATATTAATGGCCATTAAAATTACTGAAGAGTGTCTAGCTTGTGGTTCATGTATGGATTCCTGTCCAGCAGGGGCAATTTTAGAAGGCGATGAGGTTTACTCAATTAATACTGACTGCACTGAGTGTGGAACTTGTGTAGAAACGTGTCCTGTAGGAGCAATTATTGAAGAATAATATCTTAAAACCCCCTCTTAGGGGGTTTTATTCAATGTGCAAATGAGGAGGTTACGATATGGTTGTTCAATTCCTCAAAGAATTGTTTAATAATACTTCTACTCAAATGAGTAGTAAAGAAATATTACATAAAATCGACTCAGCAAACATTCCAGCTCATATTGCTATTATAATGGATGGAAACGGTAGATGGGCCAAAAAAAGAGGTTTGCCTAGAACTGCAGGACATAGGGCAGGCGTTGAATCACTAAAGGCTGTAGTAGAGGCTTGTGGTAGTGTGGGAGTAAAGGTTTTGACTGTTTACGCCTTCTCTACAGAAAATTGGAAGAGACCCCAAGAAGAAGTTAGTGTATTAATGAGCCTGCTATCAGAATATATAGATAAAGAGTTGGAAACATTATACAATAAAGGGATTAAAGTAAACACTATTGGAGATATTGAAAATCTACCCCTAGCGGCTCAAAACTCCCTTGAAAAAGCAAAAAAGAGAACTTGCAACAATCATACCCTATTATTAAACTTAGCGCTAAACTATGGAGCAAGGGCAGAGCTAGTAAAGGCCGCTAAGGAGATTGCTAAGAAGGTTAAGGATAATCAAGTAGAAGTAGAAAATATTGATGAGGCCTTAATATCTACTCATCTATTTACTAATAATATTGTTGATCCGGATTTATTAATTAGACCTTCAGGAGAGCTGCGAATAAGCAATTTTTTACTGTGGCAGCTAGCTTATACAGAATTTTGGTATACAGATATATTATGGCCAGATTTTAGAGAAGAGCATTTATATAAAGCAATTATGGACTATCAAAAACGAGATAGAAGATTTGGTGGACTTAAGCTCTAAAGGAGTGATTAAATGTTATGGCATAGAATAATTAGTGCTATTATAGGTATTCCGATAGCAATCTACATTTTCTATCAAGGAGGACTTTCCTTTTTATTTGCCTTATTATTATTATCTATTATTGGACAGAGAGAAATTATAAGAATGCTAATTAGTACAGGTGTTAATGTACTAGCCCCTGTAATTTATAGCTCAGGAATTGCTTTTATATTTAGTGCTTATTTTCTGCCGGCTTTATTTTTTCAAGGAGTTATATTAGCTGCTATCTTATTTATCTTTTTTTTGTTTGTAGTATTGTTCCCGAAAATAACCTTGATGGATATAGGAAGCAACTTGTTGGCTGTTTTTTATCCTGGATTTTTGTTTAGTTTATTAATTTTATTAAGAAATATATCCGAGCTTGGATTTACATATATTTTATTAGCCTTTTTACTGACATGGTCTAGTGACACTTTTGCTTATTTTGTTGGCAGAGCATTTGGAAAACAGAAATTAGCACCTAGCTTAAGCCCCAACAAAACCAGAGAAGGAGCTATAGGTGGTTTATTAGGTACAATTCTAATATCAGTACTATTTAGCAACTTTTTTTTAGATATTAGCATTTATTGGGCAATCTTAATTGGGGCCTGTAGCTCTCTTTTGGCTCAACTAGGAGATTTATGTGAGTCTGGTTTAAAGAGGCTTGCTAATGTAAAAGATTCGGGTAATCTTATTCCGGGGCATGGTGGAGTTCTTGATCGTTTTGATAGTATTCTTTTTGTAGGTCCTGTTCTCTATTACCTGTTATTAATTATTAGCTTCTAATGGGGTGAAACAGTGATTGATGTATCAAACACCTTGTTAATTAAACTTGCTAAACTGCTTTTATTGGTGGCTCTGGTTGCGGGTTTGGGGTATTTTATTTCTATGGGCTTTAATATTTTTATAAGGACTCTGATCCCTTGGCTGACACCTTTTATCTTTGCACTAATAATAGCACTGTTAATTGATCCAATCGTAGCATATGGGCAAAAGAAGTTTGGAATTAGTAGAACTATCGCTACTTTTATTGGAGTAGTAATATTTATGATCGGCATTAGCCTCTTTATATTTTTAGTAATTTTTAATGTAGTAGTAGATATTATAGATTTCTCTGCTAACTTACCAGAGTACTATAAAATAATTAGACAGGTAGCGGAAGACGCTATTGCCCAAGCTCAATATTTGCAGTACTTATATTTAGTAGACTTGCCTCCGGTAATGTTGGACAACATAACTGCAAATATAGATAATATTTCTACATCGTTAAGAGATTTTTCACGACGAATTATTGATTATACTGTTTATATGCTATCAACCTTGCCAGGCTTATTGACATTAGCTATAGTTGCTCTGGTGGCAACCTTTTTCTTTAGCAGAGACAAAGAAGAGGTAGCTAAAGCAATGTTGGAGATTATGCCAGTGGGCTTTAGACCGAGGCTAATGTTAGTATCCTCTAGATTAGTGTCTGCCTTAATTGGCTTTATAAGGGCTCAATTTATCTTAATTTCCATAACAGCGCTCCAAACAATTATCGGGCTGTATATAATAGGCGTAGAGTATGCTTTAACAGTAGGCATTTTAGTAGGAATTGTAGATATACTGCCTATAATCGGT
>JAWSUQ010000365.1:0-3164 GCA_033549265.1 Bacillota bacterium | reverse complement strand
GATAATGTATCCTTTGACTTTGATTCATAAGGCTGCCAGTGCGGAGCAGACCAAGTAGTTTTAGGCTTAATTTTTGCACCTTCTCTTACCTTTTTCTCTATCACACTACCTGGTAAGTTGGGTTCATTTTCCCAGAGAACTTTATGAAAAGCAAAATATTTGCCAACATAATGACTCATTTTAGTTTGAGGAATATAGAGAATCAAAAGACCTACAAGTAAAATATGGCGTGTTAAGGCAGGATCAGCTTCAATTGGACTAAAGGTTAGCAAGCTAGTAAAAACTGTTCTTCCATAATTAAATGCTAAGTCATTAAACCATATTACTAGCCCCGATACTGCAACAGCAAAAATAAAAAGAAGGTTAAAATAATCCTGATAGGTAGTATAATTTTTTAGTGATTTAATAAATATTCTTCTTAGGAATAACGCTGCGGAACCGATAGTTAAAAGTAAAGCCCCTAAGCCCCCAAACAATATAGTTAAATAAAATACTAAGCTAGCCCATGGGTGTGAATTTACTGCTGTTACAGGTATTCCATTCAATTCTGAAATTGCACCAACAAACAGCATAATCGTCCATAATAATAAAAGGTAAATGCCTAAATGCAAGGCATATGAGAACCACCATAAGGGTCTTTGGTTTTCATAAAGCATTTTAATGAAAAGTATTTCTTTAAGCATCTCTTTTATCTCATTGTAAAGGGAAGCATCTCTTGGCTTTTCATACCACTTTACTTCCTCATAATAAGATCCTCCATAAGAGCCTTTGTATTTTTCTTTAGGAACAGGGTAAATTTCCCATCTGCTATGCATTGGCATTTTCGCAAATGCAATGGCCTTAGTTACTGTGAAAAACACAAAAGCAAATAGTGCTATATAAATAAAAATCGTAAGAGTCACTTAGGTTCCCTCCCCATGACATACTCCTTTGAATTCCTGTAATATAAGGTTATAAGGGGGTACGATTACCCCCTAATAGACATTTTTATACACAACCGGTTGGTTTAGGTAAGCCGGCAATTTTACATGCTCCTTTAGCAGGGCCTGTTGGAAATAGCTCATAAATCTTCTTTAGTGGGAAACCAGTATCTTTGCAAAGCTTACGAACCATTGGGGCAATACCAAATTCTTTGTAGTATTCTTTTAAATAGTTGATGACCTTCCAATGCTCCTCAGTTAATTCTTCCACTTCTTCAGCTTTAGCTAAAAATTCAGCTACAGCCTCATTCCATACCTCAGGATCTACAATGAAGCCATCTTCATCAAGCTCTATAACAATGCCATTTATTTCTAAGTTACTCATAATTAAAAGCACCTCCAAATTAGTAATTAATCATCAGTCAATAAAGCTTTAACAGCCTCTAATACCATTTCCATCCCATCAGCAATGCCTTGCTTATATTCTCCAGCTTTAAAATCACGCATTTCTTGGAGGATAGATTCATATAGTACTAATGTTTCTTTTAAACTAGCCTCATTCATCAATGCACCTCCAGAAATTTTGGTTGCTAAGGCCACCATCCTTACAGTAGCGACCTTGGCCCATTTTTATCTACTATTTACCTTTAATCTTCACATAAGAAGTTCCCAAGTATAAAAATTCAAGAATATCTTCTTTCGCCAGTTCATTTATTACTTTATCTACTGTTCGTTTAGGTGCACCGATGGCATTTGCAACGTCTTTATTCTTGGCCTTATCTACTTTGTTGAGGTATTCCAGTACCTTCTCTCTTAGCTCCTCATTTGAAAGCTCGGTCATATTAACACCGCCTTATTTAGTAAACTTAAAGTTTGTAGATGTTCTAAAGGTTGGTACCGAGAAGATAAAATCATCAATATGCTTATCTGTGAAAGGCAAGTTAGCAATTTCAAAAAACTTTTCCCAACCAATCCGTTCAATCCACTCACCGTAACGCTCACCTTTCTTAGCATTTTTTGCCCAAATTTCTACCAGATTCCTAATAGCAGCTACTAATTCATCCCAGCGAGGTGGAGTATTAGGCAGCCATGGTATAGCTAATCTAGAGAAAGCTGGTCCTGAGCGGGCATTTGAAACTTTACCCCCTACAAAAATAGCTACTCCGTCATTTTCTGGATCAATAATTTTCATTGATGGACAAACTGTATAGCAGTTGCCGCAGTACATACATTTTTCTTCATTAACTACTACGCTTTTTGTCTTCGGGTTTGGTCTGATAGCACCTGTAGGGCATGAAGCGATTACGTTAGGAACCTCACAGCCCTTTGCTACACCAACATCATCAATTCTTGGGATAGTGCGATGAACACCAACGAAAGCGATATCAGAGCAATGTACAGCTCCACACATGTTTAAACAACATGCCATTGATATCTTAAGCTTAGCAGGAAGATCGTCTTGTTTAAAATGGGTAAATAAATCGTCCATTACTGCTTTCACTGGAGCTGATGCATCTGTGGCCGCACTGTGGCAATGAATCCAGCCTTGAGTATGGATAATATTTGCCAGACAATCACCAGTTCCCCCTACCGGCCACCCTCTTGTTTCTAGCTCCTGTATCAATGGTTCAACCTGATTTTTATCACTTACTAAGTACTCTACATTATGTCTAGATGTAAATCTTAAATGCCCATCACAGTATTTGTCTGCAATATCAGCAAATTCACGGAGAGTACTAATACTTATTAAACGTGGGGAGCCTGCTCTAACAGAATACAGCTCTGCACCACTTTCAGATACATGCTTTAATACACCAGGCTTAACCTTTTCATAATACTTCCACTGTCCATAGTTCTCTTTAATTATTAGTGGTAGCATTTCCTCGTAATGAGGAGGACCAATATCAGTTTTTGGCTTAAATACTGTTTCGTTCATTATTTCTCCACCTCCACAGCTGCTGCGGTTTCATCTTCTACGTCACCGCTAGCTGATTTAATTAACTCGTCAGGCCACCAGAAGAAGTAAGGATTTGCTCTAGGATGCTTCACCATTTGCGCTTTCGGTTCTAATCCAACTTCTTTTAGGAAAGTTCTCATTCCCTTGCGATAAATAAGCTCTCCCACTCTTTCTCTTACCTTGGCATTTTCATCCCACCATTCAAAAATGCGCTCAATTAAATCTTTTAGTTCTGCATAGCCATCTTCTTTATCAAGCTTCATAAATGGAACGATTACCCAAGATAG
>JAWSUQ010000364.1:0-3208 GCA_033549265.1 Bacillota bacterium | reverse complement strand
ATCGCACCAAAGCGGCTAGCAGCAGATTGGGATAATGTAGGCTTGCAGCTGGGCTCCTTCAATAATGATATTACTAAAGTATTGCTAACAATAGATATTAACCAGCAGGTTATTGCAGAGGCTATAGAAGCTGATGCCCAGTTAATCATTACTCACCACCCTCTTATTTTTCAGCCACTGAAGCAGCTGAGGAGCGACCTGCCTCAGGGCAACCTAATATATAACTTAATAAATGGAGGAATCAATGTTTATGCTGCTCATACAAACTGGGATAGCACCAGAGATGGTGTTAGTCAGACATTAGCTAATTTATTGGAGCTTGCCAATTGTGAGGTGTTGAAGGTCACTTCAACGGAGCAGCTATATAAGATAGTAGTATTTGTTCCCCATGGGCATGAAGACAAGGTCAGGGACGGCTTGAGCAAGGGTGGAGCTGGTTATATTGGCAATTACTCTAGCTGTACCTATCAAACCGATGGCATCGGTACTTTCAAGCCAGAAGAGGGTACTAACCCATTTATTGGCCAGCAGGGGCTGCTAGAAAAGGTTACTGAGTCTCGCATAGAGACTATTGTCCCTGAGGAAAAGCTGAATTCAGCTATTAAAGCTATGCTGAAGGCACATCCCTATGAGGAAGTGGCTTACGATATAATACCTTTGCATAATAAGGGCCAGGCCTATGGACTGGGGGTATATGGTACCTTGGCTTATAAAGTTCCTTTAAAGCAGCTGCTGGAAAGAACTAAGGCAGCCTTAGGCATTAGTTTTGTAAGAGTACTAGGAGATTTAGACAGAGAAGTTAAGAGTATAGCAGTATGTGGTGGTAGCGGTGGAGACCTTGTCAGCGCTGCCCAATTTAAGGGAGCCGATGTGCTTATTACAGGAGATGTAAGCTATCATCAAGCTTTAACGGCAGAAGCTATAGGACTGGCATTAATTGATGCTGGGCATTACCCTACAGAAATATTAAGCATGAGGGACCTTGCTAGCCAACTGACTGGTAAGGCGACAGCAGAAAAAAGAACAGTGCAATTTGTAATGTCAAAAATTAATACTGACCCGTGGAGGTTTTTTTGAGATAGGATAAATTTGTCCTATCTTTTTGTTTGCCAAAAACTAATAATTTGGGAGGTTATGATTATGAAGCAAGCACTAGCATTAGTATTAGAGCTTCAAGAAATAAATAACACATTAGCTAAAGTAGAAGAAAAACTTAAGCAAAAAGCCTTATCCAAAGATATATTTTCAAAGAAAAAGCATAAAGATGAACTAAAGGAAAAGATTTTAAAGCTGATGGACAATCTAAAATCCAGTCAAGATATAATTGGACAAATGGATAAAGAGTTGGCAGTTCTAGGAGATCAATTAGCAGAGCTGACAAATAAGCTCTATAGCAGCACCCAAAGTCCTAAAGAAGCCCAGTCGCTTGAAAGTAAAGTTGAAGAACTGAAAAAGAAAAATGCCGAGATAGAGTATCAATATTACCAAGCCCTTGAAGCAAATGATGAGTTAGAGCAAAATATAAAACAGCAGAAGGCTGCCTACAAAGACAGCTCCAACTCTTTAGCTAAGCTTATCACAGAATTTAAAGGAATAAGTAATGAACTAGCGCAAAAGAAAGAGGAATTAGTTGATAAAAGGAATAAACTGGAAGGATTGATTGACAAAGATTTGCTAACAAGATATAATCAAAAACGAGGTCAAGTATTAGTAGTAAGAGTTGTCAATGGCAACTGTGGTGGTTGTGGAATGAAACTGAACTTTGACCAAATTAAAGCTATGAAGAAAATGGAGCAGCTTGAAACCTGCGAGTATTGTGGTAAAATACTTTTTATCGAGTAAATTAAACGAGGTGATAGTTAGTGAAACTAACAGCCTATACTGACGGAGCTTCTAGGGGGAACCCAGGTAATGCTGGCATAGGGGCAGTAATCTATAATGAAAAAGAAGAGATTATTGCTGAGCTTAGTGAGTATATTGGTGAATCAACCAATAATGTAGCTGAGTATACAGCAGTGATTAGGGCCTTAGAGACGGGACTAGAACTAGGTGGAGTAGAAATAACGCTTTATACAGATAGTGAGTTATTGACAAAGCAGATTTTAGGCAGCTACAAGGTACGGAATGAGGGTTTAATTCCTCTTTACAAGCAGGTGCTAAATTTGAAGGCTGAATATGACAAATTTGCAGTTGTTCATGTTAAAAGAGAATTTAATAAGCTGGCGGATAAGCTTGCTAACCAAGCTGTTGACAAGGCTACAAAAGCTTAATCTTGGCAGGATGATTACAAGTTAGGGAGTGCAGTAGCAAATGAACTTGACTAAGAATCAGATAATAGGTTTTTTGATTTTTAATGTCGGACTTATATTAACATCAATTTTTCTTGGAAGATTAGCTTATAAATACAACATAGATATCTTAGAACTGCTACCAACCTTTTTTAGTTTGCTCTTAATGGTTGGAGGCTTATTGGCTTTAAGTTTTTTTCGTGACAACAAAATGTAAAGCTTAATACCAACAATTAACAGCTTTAAATCTATTGACCAAAAGTAATTTCGATGATATACTTACATTCTTGACTAAATTGAATAAAAATTTGAGTAAAACAGATGATCGCGAGTACCAATACCGAAAGGTTGTACTTGAGGAAAGTCCGAGCTCCAAAGGGCAGGGTGCTGGATAACGTCCAGTGGAGGTGACTCCAAGGCTAGTGCCATAGAAAGATACCGCCACTATCCTTTGGGATAGGGGTAAGGGTGGAAAGGTGCGGTAAGAGCGCACCAGCAGTTAGGTGACTAACTGGCTCGGTAAACCCCACCTGGAGCAAGACCGAATAGGGGAACAATGAAACGGCCCGTTTCGTTCCCGGGTTAGGTCGCATGAGATTGCTGGCAACAGTAGTCCTAGATAGATGGTCATCGCCCCGGAAGGGGTACAGAACTCGGCTTATAGTTTTGCTCAGATGAACTTTACCAAAAACACCATTTTATGGTGTTTTTTTGTTTATCATGAGAGGTAGGCCTTAGTTGCGTGTCCAGAACCACCGTCTGATTTTGGCTTTGGTAAAATTATTCAATTAGTTATTTACAAATAATAGTATTTGTGTTAATATGCTAATATAAAAATACCCCTAGGGGGTATGATGCTTTTAAAAAACGGTGGAGGTGGAATTTAATATGAAGCGCAGCGGATTACATAAACCAACAAT